>JAFPDB010000304.1 GCA_017390085.1 Bacteroidales bacterium
CCTGGCGGTATCAGCCTTGGGAAATACATTATTTTGGGATGGCATAAGGAATGGCACGTCAGACACGAGTTCGGTCACTGTATTCAGTCAAAGAAATGGGGGTGGCTATATCTTCCTATTCCTGCTCGCGCTCTTCCTCACCATATCCATGCTCCGAGTCTCGCTCTTCTCGCACAAGACCGTCGAGCGAATGAGAGAAGAAAACGACAACCTCAACACCGAAATCGCCAAACGCGACTCCGAACTCGCCAAGCTCAAAGCCGACATCTTCGAATACCGCAACAAAGCCCGCCGAGCCAACGCCTCCAAAAAGAGCGCACAGCGCCTCGTCGAGACAGCCCGAAACCTCAAACAAAACGCCCCCCACTCCCAACCACACCTCCAATTCCTCGTCGACGCATTCTCCAAAGTATTCGACGTCAGCGGAATAATAGCATTCTACCGCCAAAACGCCGAACAAGAAACATACCACCTCGCCGGAAACTACGCCCTCGCCGAGGAACCCCACGCCACCACCATCGACCCCTCCGACGGAATCCTCGGCCAGGTCATAACCGACGCCAAACCCATAGCCCTCCCCTCCGTACCCAGAGACTACCTCACTGCCATATCAGGACTCGGCAAAAGCCGCGCCCTCAACGTTTACGCCTTCCCACTGACCTCCGCGTCGCAAGAGGGCGTCGCGGGCGTCATCGTAGTCGCCTGCTTCGCCAAACTCCCCATAATCTCTGAGTGGCAATCAGTTCAAGAGCAGCTTAGCGACATCATTTAGACTCAATGAAGAGAAAAAACAAAATATCCTGGGCCTACCTCTCTCCAAAAGGCTTCACCGAACTCCAATGGTACGCCGCCATCATCGTCGTCGGCGTCGTACTGCTGCTCGGTTGGGCCAGCATCATGGGACTGCTCGGCTTCAACGTCTCCTTCGCCAACATACTCTACCTCCACCACTTCCTCTTCACCTGGTTCTTCGACATCCTCACACTCTTCGCGCTCTCGCTCTGCCTATTCGTCTCCAACTACAAGAGACTCACACTCGCGGAGCTCAACGCCGACATCGACAACCTCAAAGGCGTGATCGCCTCTAGCATCGGCATCGCCGAAGACATCCGCGAAGGACACGACATCGACACCGGCATCGCATCATCCGAACTCGGACGCACACTCCTCAACCTCGGAATGAGCCTCAAAGACACCCAAGACAAAGAGCGAAACTTCAACTGGGTAAGCCGAGGCAAAGAAAAAATATCCGACATACTCCGAGTACACACCAGAATCGACGACCTCGCCGAGGCAACCATCGAAGGAATAATATCATACACCGGAGCCGTGCAGGCCGCCTTCTACATCCTCGAGGGCGATGTCCTCAAGACCGTCACGCAATACGCCTACGACCGCCGCCGTTTCGAGAAGAACGAGATAAAGGTCGGAATAGGCCTCATAGGTGCCGCCGCCTACGAGCGTCAGCTAATATATCGTACGGAAATCCCCGACGACTATTTCACCATCTCCTCCGGCCTCATTGGCGTTAGCAAGCCTAAGACCATCCTCATCATCCCCCTCAAGCAAGAAGAGGATGTCCAGGGCGTAATTGAGCTCTCTTTCTTCGAGAAATCCCTGCCCGACCACTACAAGCTCCTCGCCGAGGAGATTGGCTCCATGGTCGGCAGCACCCTCTACAACCTCAAAATCAATCAGCAGACCGAGGCCCTGCTCCGCGAATCGCAGCAGATGACAGCCGCCCTCCGCGAGAACGAGGAGAAGCTCAACGAGAACGCACGTGAGATGCGAGAGGCAAAGGAGAATCTCGAGATCTCCAACTCCGAACTCGCCCGCAAGATAGAGGAAATCAAAATCGCCCAGAAGAAGCAAGACGCCATGCTCAGCAACGCGTCCGAATTCATCTCCATCTACGACGCCAACCGCGACGTCATCTACGAAAGCCCCTCAATGAAACGAATCCTCGGCTACGACCCCGACGAAGACGTCCACGGCATGGACGAGGAGTGGATGATGCCCAACAGCTTCAAGAAAGTAAGCGCCATGTTCGACTACCTCCTCGCCACGCCAGGCGGAGAGACAAAAATCGAATACACATACCTCAAGAAAAACAACGAGAGAATATACCTCGAGACACAAGGCAAAAACCTCCTCCACGACCCAGCAATCCGAGGCCTCATCTTCAACACCCGCGACGTCACCGAACGAAAAATGCGAGAGAACGAAGAAAAGAAGACCGGACGCATGAAATCCCTCTCAGAAAACTCGCCAGACGTCATCATACGAACCTCCCTCAAAGGCAAAATCCTCTACTCCAACCCCGCCGCCGCCAAATTCCTCGGACTCGGAACAAGCGAAGTGGCCAAAGAGAAGATGATACTCGACCTCGTGGCCGAAGAAAGCGCCAAAGAGTTCATCTCCAACACACTGCGCACAATCCGAAAATCCAAAAAACAAGAAACCGCCGAACTCGAACTCGGCGAGAAGGCAAAGACATACCTCGAAGTACACGCCATCCCCGAATTCGACGACAACGGCACCGTCGACTCCACCCTCTTCACCATCCACGACGTCACCGAAATCAAGCAACTCGAGCAAGAAGCCCAGAAAGCCAAGGAAGACGTCATGAGCTCCATCAACTACGCCAAACGCATCCAATTCGCACTCCTCCCTGAAGAAAGCGAAATCCAGGAGCGATTCCCCAGCTCATTCATGTTCTACCGCCCCAAAAACATCGTAAGCGGAGACTTCCCCTGGATCTACTCGCACGGCGACATCACCTACATCGCAGTCGTCGACTGCACAGGCCACGGCGTCCCCGGAGCCCTACTCTCCATCATCGGCTCCCTCCTGCTCTCCAACATCGTCGCCAACAACCCCGACCTCCCCCCCGCCGACATCCTCGACCGCCTCCACGAAGCCGTCCGCGACGCCCTCAAACAAAAAACCTCCGAAGCCAACGCGGGCGACGGCATGGACCTCGGCCTCCTCAGGATCGACCCCGTCAACCACCAGCTCCAGTTCGCCGGAGCCCACAGGCCGCTCTACTACCTCCACATGAGCCGCCCGGGAGGCTTCGAAGCACTAGACGACCCCCAAAACGCCAAATTCCAAGAAATCGAAGGCAGCCGAAAAGGCATCGGAGGCAAACCTCTCCCAAAAGGACGACCCGAAAAACCATTCGCGAATAACGTAATCCAATACGAACCCGGCGACAGAATTTTCGTATTCTCAGACGGACTGCCAGACCAGCTCGGCGGCGAAGAACACAAAAAATTCTTCACCAGGCGAGTCAAAGAATGGCTCGCCCGCAACCTCGACGAAAGCATGAGCTCAACATCCAAGGATCTTGTCAAAACATTCTACGACTGGAAAGGCGCCGACAAACAAGTCGACGACGTCCTGCTCATCGGCATCGAACTCTAAAACGCCATGACGAACATGAAAAACTCCTTCTCCAGCAACCGTTTCCTCGAATACGCATACCGGCTCTACCAAGAGCTGCCAACCAAGGAAATAAACCTCGTCTACGTCGGCGGCGTCACGAGCGAAGTCACCCGCAACTTCACCATCATGACCGAGGAGAACCTCCTACGACACGCCGAGCACAGCCCCGTCCAGCGAAAAGTCTTCAACGTCATGGTCGAGACCATGCAAAACATAAGCCGACACGCCGACCGCATAACAGACGACCCCGACGAAATCCGGCGGGGCATAATCATAATCAGCCACAGCGACGACGCCTACTCCATCGTCACCGGCAACCTCGTCCGCTCCGAGAAAGTCCCCAAACTCCAAGAAAGGCTCGACGGCATCAACGCCATGGACCGCCAGCAACTCTCCGCCGCCTACAAAAAACAAATCACCGAAGGCTACATCTCCGAGAGCGGAGGAGCCGGACTCGGCTTCATCGACGTCGCCAAAAAGTCCGGCCAAAAAATCGACTACCGCTTCCTCGACATAGCCGACGAGCTCCCAGGGTTCCACTTCTTCATGACCATCTGCACCGTAGCCCGGAAATAGCCCCCACGCCCAACCCGCTCCCCGGGTTCCCATAACCACCCGGCTCCCACCGCCACAATATAACCACGGGGCAGCCACAACCCGGCTGGCAGAGAAGTGTCATACGCCCATTTACACCAGTCCGCCTACGACTACCCCCCCCTTAATGGCCATTAGCGTCGCAAATTCTACTGCGACGAGCGAGTCGCCAATCCTCCCTCAAAAAATAAACGTAATTTTGCACCACCCTGCGTGTCTCCTGCGCAAACTGACATCAGACCTGCAAAACAAGTGACCTCAGCGTCCGATAATAACAAACGAGTTGCAAAGAACACCATCCTTCTCTACGTACGGATGGCGTTTAATATGCTTGTTAGTCTCTACACCAGCCGTGTCGTTCTCGATTCTTTGGGGGTGGACGATTATGGGGTTTACAATGTGGTAGGAGGCTTCGTCGGATTGTTTTCCATGATAAGCGGCTCCCTCGCGGCCGCGATAAGCCGCTTCCTTACATTTGAGCTGGGGCGGGGCGAAACTCCGAAGCTCAACAATGTTTTCTGCACAAGTGTTATTATTCAGTTCATCATTGCTGCCATAGTTCTCGTTTTTTCCGAGACAGTTGGACTTTGGTTCGTCAACACGCAACTTGTCATCCCGCCAACCCGTCTCGCGGCAGCTCATGTCGCTTATCAATGCTCCATAGCGACATTCATTATCGGTATCCTTAGTACTCCATACAACGCCGTGGTTGTGGCTCATGAAAAGATGTCATTTTTTGCCATCATGAGCGTCTCAATATCCATTGCAAAACTGATAATCGCAATCTCTCTATCCTTAGTCTCGTCAGACAGGCTAATTTTCTACGCCGTACTAATAGCCGTAATCGCCCTCGTTGACCGTATTGTCTACGGCGTATACTGCTCTCGTAACTTCGAGGAAACCCATTTCCATTTCTGTTTTGAGAGGAGTCTAATAGCCAAAATATTTGGCTTTGCAGGCTGGAATTCGTTCGGGGTGGTTTCCTCCTTGCTTATGACTCAAGGAGTTAATATCCTTGTAAATATCTTCTTTGGTCTGACATGCAACGCGGCCCGCGGTATAGCTACACAGGTCGAATCCGCAATCGGTCAGCTGTCCTCAAACTTCACCCTTGCCCTTAATCCCCAAATAACGAAGGAGTACGCTAAAGGTAACAGCCATCGGACACTCCAACTTGTTTATTCTGGCTCCAAGCTGTCATTCCTTTTGATGTTGCTCGTCTCGCTCCCTATACTTTTCGAAACGGAGACAATCCTCGGCTTGTGGCTAGTCTCTACGCCCGATTTTGCCGTCCTTTTCGCACGGCTGGCAATTTTGGTGTCTTTACTGAGCATAGTATCGCAAACCCTCGTTTCCGCAATGTTGGCCACTGGCAAAATCCGCAACTATCAAATAGTCGTGGGAGGCCTCGGTTTGCTCATTTACCCGATAGTCTGGGCCCTGTATAAGTTGGGTTTTCCTGTCTACGTCTCCTATGTCGTCCACTTTTTAATTTTCGTAGTTCAACTTGCGACCCGCCTTGTCATGCTTCGCAAGATGATAGGTCTTGACCCCTTGTACTTCATTCGGCATGTCCTACTAAAGGATGTGGAGGTGGTGGCTCTCTCCATTGTCCTTCCCATCGCCATTACAGTCTGCATCGAGCCTTCCGTTCCTCGTTTCATCCTCACAACGTTAACAGCCATTATCTCCACCATCATATCTGCTTATTTTGTAGGCCTTTCTCCTCAGGAGAAAAATATTGTCCTTGACCTTGCGGGAAATATGTTCAAAAGGCTTAGTAAATAATAAGTTATGTCACTAAGGAAGTTATTACGATCTTTCTACCATGCCTTGCTTAATCTTCGCCCGAGAAGAGTAACGAAGGCCACAGTTGTTTCTGTCTGCCAGCCTGACCTGCTCCGCAATAAGTATGCGCTTATCACGGGAGGGACCAGCGGAATCGGTTTAGCCATTGCAAGGGCTTTTCTCGAATCCGGGGCCTCTGTGGTCATTGCGGCAAGAAGAAAGGACAAACTCGAGGATTCTGTTAAAGAGTTGTCTTCGTGCCTCCACTCGGGTCAATCGATTAAGGCCGTATGTCTCGATTGCTCCAACCCGCAGTCTTTCTCCGAAGCCATAGATCAGGCTGAGAAAGAAATTGGCTGCACCTGTTTTGACATTCTTGTGAACAATGCAGGAATAGGTGGAGGTCAATGGGGGCATTGCGATGAAAATGATTTTGATAGAGTAGTCGATACAAACTTGAAAGGGGCCTTTTTTTTGTCCCAGACGGTAGCTGCGAGAATGATTCAGAATAAAGTGAAAGGCAACATCCTGAATGTGGCCTCCTCATCCTCTCTCCGCCCAGCAGTCTCCGCTTACATGATTTCAAAGTGGGGAATCAGGGGTCTCACAGTCGGACTCGCCAAAACCCTTATTCCTCATGGGATTGTTGTAAATGGTATTGCTCCAGGCCCAACAGCGACTCCCATGCTTGCTCATGACAGAAATGACATCTATCTACCCGCAAACCCCTCTGGTCGTTTCGTTTTACCTGAGGAAATAGCTAACTTCGCCGTAATGCTTTGTTCCCCTGCGGGGCGCATGGTTGTAGGCGATATCCTATACATAACAGGAGGAAGCGGGGTTACGACTTTTGACGACATTAAATACGGAATTTGATTTATGGCAGAATTTCACTACAGCTCCGAGAGGAATGTTCAGACAATTGTCTCCCTCTTAAAATCATACGGCGTTAAAAGGATAATCGCAAGTCCTGGTGCCACAAACGTTACTTTCGTTGTAAGCGTTCAGTTCGATCCATTTTTTGAAGTTTATTCCTGTGTCGACGAACGTTCTGCCGCCTATATGGCATGTGGAATGGCTGACGAGACGGGTGAACCCGTTGTTTTGAGTTGTACTGGGGCAACCTCGTCTCGTAATTATCTTCCTGCATTAACTGAGGCATATTATAGGAAACTGCCCGTCCTTGCAATAACATCTTCTCAAGAAAGTGCAAGGATGGGTCATTTATTCCCGCAAATAACCGATAGGACTACTCCTCCTTCCGACACTGTTTTAAGGTCATTCCTCCTGCCTTTTGTAAAAGACGATGTTGATTCTTGGGAGTGCGTCATTAACTCAAACAAAGCGTTACAATTGTTGACTCAGGGCCCCGTTCACATTAATCTCGAAACCCGTCAAACGATGGACTATTTTGTGAAAGAACTGCCTCGAGTTCGTAAAATTGATTTTTCGTGTTCTCAAGGCCTTTTCCCTGATATCAATTATGACAAGATTGCTGTTTTTGTCGGCTCTCACCGGTTGATGACACAGGAAGAGGTCGATGCGATAGATTCGTTTTGCGAAGCGTACAATGCAGTTGTTTTATGTGATCAAACAAGTGGATACCATGGCAAGTATAAGATTCTTTCTGCTCTTATCCTAGGTCAAAAGAATCTGAAAGAAGGCGACTCGTTTAAGAGGTTTGATTTAGTTATCCACATTGGAGAGATATCAGGTGACTATTTCAGCAGATTCAGAGCCAAAGAAGTTTGGAGAGTTAATGAAGATGGCGAGATTCGCGACCCATTTCGCTCTTTATCAAGAGTTTTCAAATGCAGCGAACAGGAATTCTTCTCCCGATATTCAGCGGATAAACCCAAAAGGAAGACAACGCTTTATGACGGCTTTAGAGCAGCCTACGAGCGATTGTTGCAATCCATGCCAGAGCTGCCTTTTTGTAACGCATTCATAGCAAAGAGAATTTCAGGCGGTCTTCCTAAGAAGAGTTACGTGCACTTGGGTATATTAAACTCTCTGCGTTCTTGGAATCTTTTTGAAACTCCTCCTTCGGTAATTTGCCGTTCCAATGTCGGAGGTTTCGGCATTGACGGCGTCCTGTCAACAGCGATTGGCGGGAGTATAGTAAAGAAGGAAAATCTTCATTTCTGTATTCTTGGAGATTTGTCTTTCTTCTACGACATGAACTCTCTTGGTAATCATCATATTGGAGGCAACCTCCGCGTCCTCGTCATAAATAACGGGCGAGGGGTCGAGTTCCGGACAAGCGGGCACGTAGGCGATGTCCTGCACGATGAAACTGACAAATATATCGCTGCCGCAGGGCATTTCGGGGCCAAGTCTGAGTTCTTGATTAAGAATTACGCAGGCAATCTCGGGTTTGACTACATATGCGCCCACAATAAAGAAGAGTTTGAACAAGTGTCGCCGGTTTTCCTCTCTACGAAATCGGAAAAACCAATTTTGTTTGAAGTATTTACAGATACCGTAGACGAAAATGAGGGCACGAGGCTCATACGCTTGATAGACCCCCCTTCAATCTCCAGTCAAATCAAATCCACAATAGTCGATGCAGTTGGGCCAGATGCCATTTTAAAGATTAAGCGTACCATACGGCGTTAACCGCTGAAAGCCGAGGAAGCGCAACGTCCCGTAAAACCCGACAAGTCACCATTTCGGGCGTTATTCAACCTTTAAACTATAACAAGGCAATAAGTATCATAATGGCAAGAAAACGAGCTGGCATACTGACATTCCACAGAGCCCTCAACTATGGAGCCGTGCTTCAATCCTACGCTCTCACGAAGATTCTCGAGTCTCAAGGGTTTGAGGCCTGCGTTGTCGATTATAGGCAACCCTCTATTGAAAGACAGCACGGTGTAAGGCCCTTTTAAAGCCAAGGTTGTTTATTAAAAAGTGTCTGATGCTGCAACCTTCATCTTATTTCGACGCAATGTCGAATTTAATCTCAAATCAAAAGGTTTTCAGCTCTTTTTTGAAAAACGTACCTACTACATCAACTTGCAAATATGCTGGTCAAATCCCCCAAAACTTGGATCTCTATGTGATAGGAAGTGACCAACTTTGGAATTTGAATTTGACGGGCGGTCAGTTAGATGGAGTATTTTGTGGCAATTTCCCCCACAAGACAGGTTCCCAAATCATAACATATGAGGTAAGCTCAAATCGCGGCAGCATTCAATCCTGTTCTGATAGGCTCAAAAGAGCGGCGGCGAATTTTAATCAAATCAGTATACGCGAGCAAACACTTTCCGACTTGTTCATTAAAGAGACGGGATGCTCATCGCGGTGCGACCTGGACCCAACCCTTGTGGCAAATCCTTCTATTTGGGAGGGGTTCATAAACAAAGACTTCGCTTCTCGCGATTATGTTGTTGTCTACGAGGTGAGGCGTAAGGATGGGTTCGAGTCTGCTGTTTCTGACAGGGCTTCTGCGATTGCGGGCAAATACGGATGGGAAGTTATAACCATAAGTTCCTTGATCTATAATGACAGAATGATTTCTGTCGAAGACTTCCTCTCGGTCTTCAAGTATGCCAAGTGCGTTTTAACAACTTCTTTCCATGGCACTGCGATGTCGCTAATATTCCGAAGGCCATTTGTTTCATTTGCCCTTAACGATGGGGCGGATGACCGTTACGTCAGTTTGCTCGCCTCTTTAGGTTTACAAGACTGTGTCAAAAACATCGAAGAGGATGTAAACGACATCCCCGTAGTCGACTTCTCCAAGGCTGAGGAAAAATGGTCGGCTATGCGACGCAGTGCGGAAGAGTACCTTAAAAGCTACTTGTAGCTCCCCCTCACCATCCCCACGCTCCCATACATATCCGGCAACGGCAGAACACCCTCAGGCACCCCCGCCATAAACTGGTCCACGGCACGCCTCACACCCTCCCAACTGTGATTGTAGCTGTGGACTATCATTATCCCACCTGCCGACATCAACGGGTAAATCTTCCGCAACGACGCCAACACCACCTCATACTCCACGCAATCTATAAGAGCCAGGGCCACAGCCCCTTCCAACTCCCCGACCCGCTCCCCGACCTTCCCGACCAGGACGTGGTTCTTCTCTCCCTCGGGCAAAATCCGGCGCACCTCCGCCTCTGGAGCGTAGTCGATGCTCGCGCGCTCGCTCGTCACCTCGCCTTGGCAATTCTCATGCTCCACCTCCACCTCCGTGGCGGCCATAGGGCCCATGACCCACATCTCCCTCTCGGGGCACTGGCCGCGAAGAAGGCCCACAAGATCCGAGTCCTCAACCCCGGCCATGACGAAACTCCCGGCCACCTCGCCGCGCTCCACCTGCTCCATCGCGAAGAAAATCGAGTAATAGCGCGCACGGTCCCTGTACCTGCGCTCCCTGCGCTCCACGCTTTTGGCAATCAGGCCGCGCTTCTTCTGCTCCAGCCACAGCCACGGCTTGAACAGCTTATGGGTCCAGAAACTCCAGAAGTAGCTCAGCCCCACCCATATCATCACGTTGACAATCACCAAGTTGACGAATCCCATTACGCTCATGTCCATGCGTCTTTTTTGTGTTAATACTCAATAACTACCGCCTCTTAGTCAGAGTGAGCCGCCTGTCCACCTCGGCCGGAATCTCCTCCGCGTAGTGTGTCACGTATATCAGCGTCACGCGAGGGTCCGCGCAATAGCTCTCTATCATCAGCTTGGCCAGATGCTTCTTGCCGGCGTCCAAGCCGTGAAGCGGCTCGTCCAAAATCACCAGGCAAGGCCGCTTGACGAACACCCGGGTCAGCATGACTATCCGCTGCTCGCCATACGACACCTTCAAGAACGACCTGTCAGCCAGCCCCTCGCAGTGGAAAGCGCGCATCCACTCGCGGGCTTTCGCCCTCTGGGCGTCGTCCGGCTTGCGGAATAGGCCCACGGTGTCGAAATAGCCCGACGCCACAACGTCCACGCACGCTATGTCCGCTTGGTAAAACGTGTGCATGTCGGGCGATATGTACCCGATATGGCTCTTTATCTCCCATATGCTCTCCCCCGTGCCGCGCCTGCGCCCGAACAGGGTTATGTCGTTGGCGTAGCCCTGCGGGTTGTCGCCGCATACGAGGCTCAGCAGTGTGCTCTTGCCCGAGCCGTTGCGCCCCAGCAATGCCCACTTCTCGCCGCGCCCGACGCGCCAGTCCACCTTCTCCAGGATCGTCACAGCACCATACGCCACCCTCACGCCCTTCATGACTATGGCGTCGGCATACTCGCCGTCGTCGCGCGCGCGCATCTCTCGAGGCAGCGACGGCAGCGTCTCGGCGGTCAGGCTCTCTTCGGGGAAGAGGCGCGCCCGCGTAGCCCTGTTGGACAGGAACTCTTCGCGGCGCATCACCCCCACCACGTCGCCACCCATGACGCAGACCACCTTGTCGACCCACGCGGGCAGGTCTTTCGGGTGCGAGATGAGCAGAAGGACCTTGACACCCGTGCGCTTGGCCGCCCCCTCAAGTATCTGGTTGACAGTCTCGCGGCTCTCCGCGTCGAGACCAATATAAGGGTTGTCAACAATCAGGACCTCGGGTCGCTGCATCAGGCTGCGGCATATCATCAGCTTCCTGATTTCGCCGCTCGATAGGAAGATAACGCGTTTCTCCAGAAGCGGGGCCACGCCTATGGCTTCCAGCAGCTCCATGCTCCGGCTCACCGCCGCGCGGCCGAGAGCGTCTGCCACGATCGGGCTCTCTTCGTTCTCCGTGGCTTGCCACCTCTTCTGGTAATAGTTGTCGGCCGACGCCCCGCCCAGCCGGTATATGTCCCTGAAAGAGAGTGAGGCTATTTTCGTCCGGGGCACTTCTGTCCCGTCGGCGCGCAATGTCGCCACTCGTCCGCTCTTGAGGCTTACTCCGCCAGCTATGTATGTCGCAATCAGCGACTTGCCGCCTCCGTTAGGCCCAATGAATACTGCGTTCTCGCCTTCGCCTATCGTCAGGCGCACTTTTCCGCCCAGGGCTTGGCTCTCATAGCGGGCCTCCGGCTCTTCTATCTCTATGTGGCTCATTTCTTACGTTTTGTCTCGCGCAAATTTAGCAATACCCGCCCTTTCTTTCCTCCTCATAGTCAATTCATAAGGTCTTCTTCCGCAAAAAATCCATTCTCCCCGTGTGGCTGAGGATAGAGGATTTTTTAGCAGTAATTTTAATACGCAAACACTTGCAAAAGCGATTTTTTTTTTTAGAGATTAGCATTCGCAAACAGTGCGAATAGTTGCGTAATATTCGTTAGTTCAGCTCTTTAGCTCGGGCGAAACCCTCTTGCCGCAGCTTCGCGCCATGTCTGAGAATCATAAAAAGAATGTTGTAACATGAAGAAAATCTTTACAATCTTTTCTCTCCTTTCCTGCGCTTGCGTTGCCCATGCGCAGAACACGGTCGACGTGAGCACGCTCCTGACGTCGAAGTCCACATGGTCAGGTTCCGATAGTTTCGACGGGGCCAATGCGACCCTTACTGGAGACAACGGCGCGGCAGGCTATGCGAGCTGGTCTGTTGTGGCTGGCGTGTCGAACTTCGCAACCGTCACCGCCCAAATCTCCAATGTGACGGGAGACATAGCGAAGGCCAAAATCTATTTGCAATATTGCGAGGACCTCGCCGCCGCCCCCAAGAATCTTAAAGACTTGTTTTCTGCCGAAGTGGCCATAGCGGACGGATCCGCCACGATTAGGCTCCCTCTCGACCCCGCGTACAGCTCTTGGGCCGTCACCCAGGTGATGATCCAGTGCGATAAGCCTGGCTCCTTTGTCGTCGACAAGTTCTTCTTTACCGAGTCTGCGGAATGGAATCTTGCCGGCTCGCTCGAGGGCAACTGCAATTGGATAAGCAAAGACTATTTCGCCACTTTGCCCGACGACGCAAGGGTCGTCTTCACCTACAACGCCGAGCGCATAGCCTCCGAAGGAAGCGACATCGGGTGGGTCGTTGGGAAAATTCATGGAGCTGGTGAGGGTGAATCCGATGCCAACAAAAATGACTTTTGCCAAGTGAAAAACGATGGCCTTAATACCGCCGAGCTGACGGCCGCTGACCTCAAGACCATTCTCGATAATTCAACAAACCAATGGGGTATTTCTTGGACGGTGTGGAACACTAATAACCACAAAATCTCCCGCGTCAAAGTCGAGTTCTTCACCAAAGGCTCAACGGCTTTGCGCCCCCTGAGTTCCACGGCCGAAGTCGTCGCGACCGAATTCTACAGCCTCTCCGGGGCTAAACTCTCCGCGCCTCGACGTGGTCTGAACATCGTCGTCCGGACCCTCTCCGACGGCTCACGCCAAACCGACAAAATCCTCGTCGAGTAGCGCATCCCGCCCCATAAACACACCCGCCAACCTCCCGACGCCCGCGCGTCAGGAGGTTTTTTACTTGCCCCAAACGAATGCTTCAGCCCACTACTTCCAGTACACCTCGCGCCACTCCGACGGCGTCTTTCCCGTAATCCGCCTGAAGTACCTCGTGAAAATCGACTGGTCCGCAAAATTCAACTCCTCCGCAATCTGTTGGATCGTCTTATCTGTCTCATAAAGCATCAGCTTCGCCAAGAAACACAAGTTCTCGTCTATTATCCTTTTGGGCGACAGCCCCCACCGCTTACATATCTGCCCGAGGTAGCGAGGCGTGACCGACAGCGAGTTGGCGTAATGCTCCACCTCGCGGTGGTCCCCGACCTCGGCCTTCACCATCTCCAGAAATCTCATGAAGAGCTTTGTCTGCCTGTCGCTCGGAGCCGAACCCTCCTCCCAACTGCCACGGCTGCGGTCGCTAAGCTCAACTATGTACAGGTTCACTATCGAGTACATCTTGATGCGGCGCCGCTCGTCGTCACTGTGATTGTAGACCTCCGCCGCAATAGGGTATATGTGAGACGCCATCTTCTCCATTCCCACCTCGGCAAGATTGCACACCGGGTTAAGCAGGAGGAACTTGATGAAGTCGAATTCCAGCCTGAAACCCAAGCTCTCCATGAAGCCCGGGGCTACCATTATGTACGAGCATCTGAACTCCGCGTCCGTCCCGACCACGCGCAATGTCGAGGTCGGCACGAGCGACACGTGAGTATTCTTACGTATCTCATACGTCCTGAGGTTTATCTGGATTATAGCGTTGCCCGATGTGCATACCACGAAAGCCGTGCCGCGCATCTCGATGGTCTCTTCGCTCGCGCGCAGCGATACGTTCTCACCAACCACAAATTCCGATCCCTCGGGTATCCGCAAACTATTCATCATGCCTGTTTGTCATCCCCCCATCTTTCCGCCAGTCTTGGCCTACACCCGCGACCTTGCGGCTGTCCGCTTTTCCCGATTCGCTGGTCGAAAACTCGTTCCGGGCTGTTAGTTTTATGTTTGTTCGCATTTTGCCGCTAATATACCGTTTTCTTTCACGATTTTTATAAAATCCTGTTCCTAAAATGCACAACCAATTACGTGTTTAGTTTCGCCCATATCCCGATTTATTGTGAATTTTGCCACGTCAAGCATAAGAAACAACACACAGATTAAGAGATATGAAAAACCTGTTACTGACGTGCGGCGCCCTCGCCGCTCTCTCCCTCTCCGCGACCAGCTGCCAAGAGCAGGCCGCCCAGCAGATGCCCCGCGAATACCCCACCCTCACGGCTTCACTCTCTTCCGAGACCATATCGGAGAGCTACCCCGCCTCCATCCGCGGACGCCAAGACGTAAGCGTCATGCCGCAAGTCAGCGGCACACTCACCGAGCTCCGAGTCTCCGAAGGCGACAAGGTCCGCCGAGGCCAGATTCTCTTCGTCATCGACCAAGTGCCCTACCGCGCGGCCCTCGAGACCGCAAAAGCCAACGTCGAGGCCGCCAAAGCCTCCGTGGCCCAGGCGCAGCTCGCTTTCGACAGCAAGAAAGCCCTCCGCGAGAAGAACGTCGTCTCCGAATACGACCTCCTCACAGCCCAAAACTCGCTCCTCTCGGCCAACGCCGCGCTCGCCCAGGCTAACGCACAGCTCGTCAACGCGCAAAACAGCCTCTCCTATACTGAGGTCAAGAGCCCCGCCGACGGAATCGTCGGGACGCTCCCCTACAGGGTCGGTGCCCTCGTGGGCCCATCAATACCTGCCCCCCTCACCACAGTCTCCGACAACAACCAGATGTACGTCTACTTCTCCATGAACGAGAGCCAGGTCCTCGCCCTCACCAGGCAATACGGTAGCCCCGACGCCGCCATCAAGAACATGGCAGACATCTCACTCCGCCTCTCCGACGACAGCCTCTACAGCCATACCGGACGAGTAGAGTCCATTAGCGGCGTCATCGACCAGTCGACGGGCTCCGCGCAGCTCCGCGCCGCCTTCCCCAACCCCGAGGGCCTCCTGCTTAGCGGCACCTCCGGCACCGTCGTCATTCCACGCGTCCTCAAAGACGTCATCGTCATCCCCCAGGCCGCCACGTTCGAGGTCCAGAACAAGACTTTCGTCTACCAGATTGTCGACGGCAAGGCCTCGTCACGCCAAGTCTCCGTCTCCCGACTCCAGGACGGCAAACGCTACGTCGTCAATTCAGGCCTCTCCGTCGGCGATGTCTTCGTGGCCGAGGGCGCCGGTCTGCTCCGCGAGGGAACGCCCATCGTGGCCAAGCCCGCCTCGCAACCAATTGCCGCCAACTAAAGGCCTTACAACCCTCTATTTTTGACATTAATCTTGTGTGACGAGGGGCGCAATCGCGCCCCCCTCTCACCAACCATGACCCCATAATCCAATGAATCTTAGGACTTTCACAGAACGCCCAATCCTCTCGTCGGTGATCTCAATCGTCATCGTCATCGTGGGCGTCATCGGGCTCTTCTCGCTCCCCGTCGAGCAGTTCCCAAACATCGCGCCACCGACCGTCACCGTCTCCACCACCTACTACGGTGCCAACGCCGAGACCATCCAGAAGAGCGTCATCGCGCCACTCGAGGAGGCCATCAACGGTGTCGAGAACATGACCTACATGACCAGCCAGGCCTCCAACTCCGGCTACGTCTCCATCAGCGTCTACTTCAAGCAGGGAACCGACCCCGACATGGCCGCCGTCAACGTCCAGAACCGCGTCTCCAAGGCCACCTCGCAGCTCCCCTCCGCCGTCACGCAGGTCGGCGTACAGACTCTCAAGAGGCAGACCTCTATGCTTCAGGTTTTCGCCCTCTCCAGCCCCACCGACGAGTACGACGAGAACTTCATCTCCAACTACATCAACATCAACATCAAGCCCGAAATATCGCGTATCGCCGGAGTGGGAGACATGATGATTCTCGGTGGCGGCTACTCGATAAGGATTTGGATGGACCCAGCCAAAATGGCGCAGCACCATCTCGTCCCCGCCGACATAACAGCCATACTCGGTGAGCAGAACATCGAGGCCCCCACAGGCTCCATCGGCGAGAATTCCCCCGAGACCTACCAATACACCATGCGCTACAAGGGCCGCAAGGTCTCCGAAGAGGAGTTCGCCGACATCGTCATCTCCTCACTCCCCGACGGCAGCGTCCTACGCCTCAAAGACGTGGCGCGAGTCGAGCTTGGACAAGACTCCTACTCCTACACCGGCAAGGTCGACGGACACCCCGGCATTGCAGTCCTCATCTTCCAGACCGCGGGCTCCAACGCCACTGAGGTCAACAACAAGATCGACGCCTTCCTCGACCAGGCCGCCAAATCGCTCCCTAAAGGTCTTGAAATCAAGAAGATTAACAATACCAACGACTTCCTCTACGCCTCAATCCACGAGGTCGTCAAGACACTCCTCGAGGCCATCGTCCTCGTCATCCTCATCGTCCTGATATTCCTCCAGAGCCCCAGGGCCGCCTTCATCCCGCTCGTCGGAATCATCGTCTCCCTCATCGGAACCTTCGCCTTCATGTACGTGGCGGGATTCTCCCTCAACCTCATAACGCTCTTCGCGCTCGTCCTCGTCATCGGCACCGTCGTCGACGACGCCATCATCGTCGTAGAGGCCGTGCAGGCCAAGTTCGACATTGGCTACAACTCCAGCCACATGGCCGCCAACGACGCCGTCAAGGGCATCGCCGGAGCTGTCATCACTTCCACCCTCGTCTTCATGTCGGTCTTCATCCCCGTCTCGTTCATGGGCGGTACCGCCGGCACCTTCTACCGCCAGTTTGGACTCACCATGGCAGCCGCTGTCGGCATCTCCGCCATCCAGGCCCTCACCATGACGCCCGCCCTCTGCGCCATCATGCTCAAGCCACACCTTCTGGCCGAAGGCCAAGACAAAGGCTTCTGGGCGCGCTTCGCCAAGGTCTTCAACTCCTGCTTCAACGCCATGCAGGCCAAGTACTCCAAGGCCGTACAGTTCTTCGTCCAGCACATGAGGATTACAGCGCTCGTACTGCTCGCCTCTTTCGCCGGATTGGCCTACTTCATGAACAACACCAAGACGGGCCTTGTCCCGGAAGAGGATCAGGGCATCATCATGATGAACGTCTCCACACAGCCGGGCAGCTCCCTCACGACCACCTCCGAGATTCTCGACGAGGTCGCCAGCCGAGTAAGCCAAATCCCGGGAGTCGAGGTCGTCGAGCAAACCGCCGGCTACGGCCTCATCTCCGGAGCTTCCTCTTCAGGCGCCATGAGCATCATCCGCCTCAAGAACTGGGAGGAACGTAAAGACCCAAGCCTCAGCGCCACGGCCATCATCCGACAAATCTACGGCCGTACCGCCGACATCAAGGGAGCCTCCATTTTCGCAATGTCGCCCGGCATGATCCCAGGCTACGGCATGGGAAACAGTGTCGAGCTCAACCTCCAAGACATGACTGGCGGTGACGTCACCACTTTCTACCAACACTCGAGACAGTTCATGGGCGCGCTCAACCAGAGGCCTGAGATCGCCATGGCATACTCCACTTTCTCGCTCGCCTTCCCCATGTGGGAGGTCGATGTCGACGCCGCAAAGTGCAAGAGGGCCGGCATCTCGCCCGCGACGGTGCTCTCCGCGCTCGGCAGCTACTACGGCGGATCCTACGTATCAAACTTCAACCGCTTCTCCAAAATCTACAAGGTCATGATCCAGGCCGAGCCCTCAACCCGACGCGACGAGGCCTCGCTCAACACCATGTACGTCCGCATGAACGACGGGCAGATGGCCCCCCTCTCGCAGTTCGTCACCTTGCGCCGAGTCTACGGAGCCGAGGTCCTCACGCGATTCAACATGTACAACTCCATCGCCGTGAACGTCTCTCCGGCCGAAGGCTACTCTTCCGGCGAGGCTCTCGCCGCCATCCAGCAGACGGCGCAGCAAGTCCTACCCCGCGGCTACGGCTACGACCTCGGAGGCATGAGCCGAGAGGAGCGTGAGCAAAGCGGTCAGACGGGCATCATCTTCGCCATCGCCATCGTCATGATCTATCTCCTCCTCTCCGCGCTCTACGAGAGCTTCCTAATTCCATTCTCCGTCATCCTCGCCGTCCCGGCAGGCCTCATGGGATCCTTCCTCGCCGCCAACATCGCCGGAATCGAGAACAATATCTATCTCCAGACCGGACTCATCATGCTCATTGGACTCCTCTCCAAGACCGCCATCCTCATCACCGAGTACGCCGTCGCCCGCCGCAAGGCCGGAATGAGCCTCGTCTCCGCAGCCATGTCCGCCGCCAAGGACCGTCTCCGACCAATCCTCATGACCGTCCTCGCCATGATTTTCGGCCTCATCCCTCTCGTCATCGCGCACGGCGTCGGAGCCAATGGCAACCGGGCACTCGGAACGGGTGTCGTTGGCGGCCTGCTCGTCGGAACCCTCGCGCTCCTCGTCTTCGTCCCCGTGCTTTTCGTCATCTTCCAATGGCTGCAAGAGAGGTTCACTCCCGTCCAGCCCGAGCGCTCGCAAGACTGGCAGGTCCAAGACGAGACCGCGCAGGCGAAAATTGAGCGTGAGCAGTACCTCGCCGAGAAAAACAAAAAGGGAAACAACCCTAAGTAGCACCTCTTTTCACGACCCATCACGATGAAACACACCATAACCACACTCTGCCTCGCACTCTCGCTCACAAGCTGCGGCATCTACACCACCTACGAGCAGAAAAACGAGGTCCCAGAGAATCTCTTCGGCGACGCGCCAGCCCCCGCCGACTCCTCAATCGCCAAACTCCCCTGGCGCGAGGTCTTCACCGACCCCAAGCTCCAAAACATAATTACAGAGGTCCTCGCCAACAACATCGACCTCCAGACCGCGCAACTCAACATCGAGCAAGCCCAAGCCCAGTTCAAGGCCGCTAAGCTCGCCTACGTGCCATCACTCGCCTTCACACCCAACGGCGCGCTCAGCAAGTACGATGTCGACGGCGCCGAAGTCTCAAAGACCTACACGATTCCAGTCGCCTGCCAGTGGCAGATCGACGCTTTCGGCTCGCTGCGTAATCAGAAAAAAGCGTCCAAAGCAGCCCTCCATGCCACCGAAGACGCACTCCAGGCAACGCAAACAGCCCTCGTCGCAAACACTGCCTCCCTCTATTTCTCGCTCCTCATGCTCGACAGGCAACTCCAGATTGCCGACTCCACCGCGCAGGCCTGGAGCGAGACAGTCGAGACAATGAAGGCGCTCATGGACGCCGGAATGGCCAACCAGGCCTCCGTCTCACAAATGGAGGGCACCTACTACGCCATCCTCGCCCAAATCGCCGACTACGAGGACAAAATAGCCACCGTCCAAAACTCCCTCTGCCTCCTCATGGCCAAGCCTTCCCAACACGTCGACAGAGGCACTCTCGACGAGCAGGTCATCAATGTCAACCTCTCCGCCGGACTCCCTCTCGACATCATCGCCAACCGGCCCGACATCCGAGCGCAGGAGAGGCAGCTCGAGGTTTGCTTCTACTCCGCAAACGCCTCACGCTCTGCATACTACCCCTCCATCACCCTTAGCGGACAGGCTGGCTGGACCAACCTCATCGGCGGAATGGTCATGAACCCGGGCAAGTTCTTCTGGCAAGCCGCCGCAAGCCTCGTCCAACCAATCTTCCAAAACGGCAAGATACGTGCGCGAGTCAAGGTCGCCGAGGCGCAGCAGAAGCAGGCCGAGCTCGCCTGGACCAAGGCCGTACTTTCCGCCGGCAACGAGGTCAACGAGGCCATAATAGCCTACCAGACCGCCTCGCAGAAACGAGACCTCTTCCAAAAGCAGGTCGAAGCCCTCGCCAAAGCCTACGAGGCCACAGACTACATGATGAAGCACGGCTCCACGACCTACCTCGAGGTCCTCACCGCCAAGCAGTCGCTCCTCTCCGCGCAGCTCTCGCAGACCGCCAACGCCTATGCCGAGCTCTCGGCCATCATCTCGCTCTATCAAGCCGTTGGAGGCGGCTCCATATAGAGGTTTTCAACTTTTCTATCTTGTGTTTTTCTGTTGCGCAAGGACCCGCCTGGCGGTGACTTGCGCAACAGCTTTTTCTTACTCCCCTCACTCCCTTTTTCGTATTTTCGCGGCAAACCCACGTCCCCATAAAACAACACCTCAATACATGGATCAACGTTTCCAACTCATCCGACCCATACTCGAAAAACGAATCCTGCTCCTCGACGGCGCCATGGGTAGCCTCATTCAGAAAGTCGGCCTCTCCGAAGACGACTTCCGTGGCGAAGCCTTCAAAAACCACCCCTGCCCCCTCAAGGGCGACAACGACGTCCTCTCCATCACCCGCCCCGACGTCATTCAAGACATACACCGCCAATACCTCGAGGCTGGAGCCGACATCATAGAGACCAACTCCTTCAACGCCACCACCATTTCACAGGCCGACTACCAGATGGAGCCACACGTCTACGACATCAACTTCGCCGCCGCGCAGTGCGCCAAGAAGATGGCCCTCGAGTTCTCCACTCCCGACAAGCCACGTTTCGCCGCCGGCTCCATCGGCCCCACCAATAAGACAGCATCCCTCTCGCCCGACGTCAACAACCCGGGCTTCCGGGCCATAACCTTCGACCAGCTCGCGCAGGCCTACACGCTCCAAGTCCAAGCACTGCTCGACGGAGGTGTCGACCTTCTCCTCGTCGAGACGGTCTTCGACGGCCTCAACGCCAAGGCCGCACTCTACGCCATCGACAATGAGCTACGCCGCCGCGGCGTCACACGCTTCCCCGTCATGGTCTCCGCCACCGTGGCCGACAAGAGCGGACGAATCCTCTCGGGCCAGACGCTCGACGCCTTCCTCTTCTCCGTCTCACACGTCGACCTGCTCTCCTTCGGACTCAACTGCTCGTTCGGAGCCCACGACATGCTGCCATATCTCACCCGCGTCGGGCAGGTTAGCCCATTCTTCGTCAGCGCCTACCCCAACGCCGGGCTGCCTAACCAGTTCGGGCAATACGACGAGTCACCCGAGGCCATGGCCGCCAAGGTCCAAGACTTTCTCGACCAAGGCCTCGTCAACATTCTTGGTGGCTGCTGCGGCACCACTCCGGCCCACATCGCCGCCATGGCCCGACGGCTCAAAGACTACAAAATCCACAAGCCCGCGCCACAGCCCGCCCAAATGAGGCTCGCAGGCATCGACGCCCAAGTCGTCTCCAAAGACGTCAAACCCTTCTATAAAGTAGGCGAGCGCACCAATGTGGCTGGCTCTCGCAAATTCCTCCGGCTGATCCAAGAGAAAAAGTACGACGAGGCACTCGACATAGCGCGTGCCGAGACCGCCGCCGGAGCCGATGTCATAGACGTCAACATGGACGACGGTATGCTCGACGCCGCCGCCGAGATGACCACTTTCCTCAACCTCATGGCAGCCGAACCCGACGTCGCAAGGCTACCCGTCATGATCGACTCCTCCAAGTGGGAGGTCATAGAGGCTGGTCTCAAATGCTTGCAGGGCAAGGCCATCGTCAATTCCATAAGCCTCAAGAAAGGCGAGCAGGAGTTCCTACGCGAGGCCGCAACCATCCAGCAATACGGGGCCGCCGTCGTCGTCATGGCTTTCGACGAGAACGGACAGGCCACAACTTTCGACCGGCGTGTCGAGATTTGCCAGCGTGCCTACAACCTCCTCACGTCCAAACTCAATTTCAACCCCGCCGACATCATTTTCGACCCCAATGTCCTCGCCATCGCCACAGGCTTGCCCGAACACGACAACTATGCCGTCGATTTCATCCGTACCGTCGAGTGGATTAAGGCCAACCTCCCCCACGCCAAGGTCAGCGGCGGCGTCTCCAATCTCTCGTTCTCTTTCCGCGGCAACACCCACGTCCGAGAGTCCATCCACTCCGTCTTCCTGCACTACGCCGTCGCCAAGGGCATGGACATGGGCATCGTCAACCCCGGCGCCATGATCCCCTACGACGACATAGAGCCAGAGCTCCGCGACAAGATCGAGGACCTCGTCCTCAACCGCCGCCCCGATGCCACCGACATCATGCTCGCCGCCGCCGAACGCTTCAAGACGGCCGCCAGCCACTCCACCACCGCGGCCACCGACGCTTGGCGTTCCGAACCCGTCCAAGAGAGGCTCGCCTACGCACTCCAAAAAGGCGTCACCGAGTTTCTCGAAGCCGACCTCGACGAGGCCAGAGCCTCCTACCCCAGGGCGCTCGACATCATCGAGAAACCACTCATGGACGGAATGAACCGAGTCGGGCAGCTCTTCGGAGAGGGCAAAATGTTCCTGCCGCAGGTCGTCAAGACCGCACGAGTCATGAAACGAGCCGTCGAGATTCTACAACCACTCATCGAGCAGGAAAAGAAAGAGGCCGGGAAGTCGGGCTCCTCCGCCGGCAAGGTCATAATGGCAACCGTCAAAGGCGATGTCCACGACATCGGCAAAAACATCGTCTCCGTGGTCCTCGCCTGCAACAATTTCGAGGTCATAGACCTCGGCGTGATGGTTGAGACCGACGCCATCGTACAGGCCGCAATCGACAACCACGCCGACGCCATCGGCCTTAGCGGACTCATCACACCATCCCTCGACGAGATGATCGCCGTCGTCAAGACCCTCGAGGCCAAGGGACTCAAGATTCCAGTCATGATTGGCGGAGCCACGACTTCCGCAGTCCATACCGCCGTCAAGATCGCGCCTTGCTACAGCGGCCCCGTCGTCTACGTCAAAGACGCATCCCAAAACGCCTACGTCCTCAACGCCCTACTCTCTTCCGACGGCTCTTTCCTCACCAACCTGAAGGAGGAGCAACAACGACTGCGCGACCAGAATGCCGCCCCCAAGGCCACCGCCCTCTCCGACGACCAGGCCCGCGCACTCGCCCCCTCCCGCGATTGGGCCGCCGTACGGATGACGACCCCAGTCAATCCCGGCATCACCACTTTCCACAATGTCGACCTCCACCAGCTCGTACCGTTCATCAACTGGCGGATGTTCCTTCTCGCCTGGAAGCTGAAAGCCGACTACGCCGTCGCCGCCTCCTTCACTTCCGATTCCCAACGTGC
This sequence comes from Bacteroidales bacterium, assembly GCA_017390085.1. Lineage (GTDB taxonomy): Bacteria > Bacteroidota > Bacteroidia > Bacteroidales > Marinilabiliaceae > W3P20-009. Next base: position 23,264 of record JAFPDB010000304.1, read on the forward strand.
CCAGTGGCTCCAGACCATTCCCGCCCCCGAACGCGACAACGCCCAGCAGGCCTTGCGCCTTTTCGACGATGCCCGACGCTACCTCGACCAGATGATTTCCGCGCCGCTCACCGAGGCTCACGCCGTCGTAGGGCTTTTCCCCGCCAACAATGTCGGGGCCGACGATGTCGCGCTCTTTGCCGACGAGTCCCGTTCAGCAGAGGCCGCGCGCTTCCATTTCATGCGCCAGCACGCCACAGGACCCGACGGACATACCCTCTCACTCGCCGATTTCATCGCGCCACGCCCCTTCGCCGACCACATCGGACTCTTTGCCGCAACCTCCGGCGCGGGCCTCAAGCAACGGACCGACCAGATGAAAGCCCAGGGCGACGACTATTCCGCCATCATGTGCCAGCTCCTCGCCGACCGGCTCGTCGAGGCTCTCTCCGAATGGCTCCACTACCAAGTCCGTACCACCCTCTGGCCCTACGCCCCAGCCGAGCCTCTCAACCATCAGGAGATTCTCCGCGGCCACTATCAAGGCATCCGACCCGCAATCGGCTACCCCATCTCGCCCGACCACTCCCACAAACGGACGCTTTTCGACCTCCTCCATGTCGAGGCGAGAATCCCCATGCGACTCAACGACACCCTCTTCATGGAACCCGCCTCCTCCGTCTGCGGATTCTATTTCCAACACCCCTTCTCCTCCTATTTCTCAGTCGGGCGCGACGCGCCCCAACAGGTCTGACGCCCTCGCCAATCCACAATTCGCCAGCCAGATTCCAAGGCTCTTCCTGCGTCTCCGGCGGAAATCGTGCGGACTCTAAGAAACAAGGCCGTTGGGCTAAAACAATCGCGCAAGTAGAATGCATTCTTGCTACTTTTTTCTCTAACTTCGTTCCGTTAGCGCAAGAAAAAAACGTCAGCTCTCCGTGTCTGTGGTGTGCTTCGAGAAGTGCCTCAGCATCGGCTACAACAGCTTCAACCACATAAAGCTCGACTACGACCCGGTTTTCATCCGCGAAACTGAAGAGTTAAACACCATAATCGCAAAATACCTGTCCCAGGCAAAGCCTGCCAAATAACCTAAAGGCCGCCAACCAGCAACGACATGACGACCTCCGCCAACAAAAACCACACCCCCGCCCTTGCCGTTCCCGAAAAAGATTGTAACTTCGCATCGTCTTTCGAGGCAAAACCCCGAAACGACGGTTTCAAAAGCCCATGCGGCTCAGAAATCGGGCCTATAGCTCAGTTGGTTAGTAGCATCTGACTCATAATCAGAGGGTCCTTGGTTCAAGCCCAAGTGGGCCCACCTCTAAAAATCATCAATCATCACCCGTCGTGACCAGAAGTCCCGACGGGTGTTTTTCTTACCACCTGTGCCACAAAATCAAAACAACACGCCAGACCCCTTCGGGGCAGCCCTCCGCGCCTTCCTCGACGGCAACGCCGACGCCGCCCTCACCGTCCACGCGCAAGGCTTCGACGACGAGACGTGGCTGGCCGAAATCTTCTTCAACGACTACCAAAACCTGCGATGGTACGCCAGGAGGGCCCTCAGCATCGCAAGGGGCAGAATCCTCGACGTCGGAGCAGGAGCAGGCTCCCACTCCCTCATCCTCCAAAAGAAAGGATTCGACGTCGAAGCCCTCGAAATATCAACCCTCGCCGCCGACGTAATCAAAGACAGGGGCGTCAAAAAAGTCACCAACGCCGACTTCTTCGCCTTCGACACAAACCGGTGCTACGACACCATCCTACTCCTCATGAACGGAGTCGGCATTGCAGGACGACTCGCCAACCTCCCCAACCTCCTCGCCAAATGCCGCGACCTCCTTGCGCCCGACGGACAAATAATCCTCGACACCACAGACTTCTCCTACGTCTACAACGACTTAGGCATCCCTGCCCCCTCCGACCACTACCTCGGAGAAATCCTCTACACCTGGGAGTTCCAAGGCCAGGCCTCACAACCCTTCTGGTGGCTCTACGCCGACCCCGGCACTCTCGCCTCCGAAGCCCAAAAAGCAGGCTTCGCGCCCCAGATAATCGCTAAGAACGACTTCCACGAGTACCTCTTCAGACTCACTATCAAAGAATAACGCCACACAAAACCACTCACCGCGATGCCAATCGAAATCTTCCCCCACAAAAAACTCCACATCTTCGACCTCGGCAACGTACTCTACTCCGTCGACGTCCGACTCACATTCGCAGCACTCCAAAAACTCGGAATGCCCCACTTCGACGGCCCCCTCAGCAACAGCCACGCCGCCCCCGGCGACTTCGCCCTCTACTGCGACGGAAAGATAACAACCCAGCAATTCTACCAAGCCGTCCGACGAACATGTCACATCCAAGCCTCCGACGACCAAATACGCGACGCCTGGAACGCCATGCTCCTCGGATTCCGGCACGACGCGCTCCAACAAGTCCGACAACTCCGAAGCCAAGGACACCTCGTCGCACTGCTCAGCAACTGCAACCAGCTCCACGCCGACCACGTCCGAGCGCAATACCCGGGCCCCGGCGACTTCGACTCCCTTTTCGACCGGGCCTTCTACTCCCAAGAAATACACGTCAGCAAACCAGACCCCAAAGCCTGGCAAACCGTCCTCACCCAAATGAACGTGCAGCCCGCCGACGCCGCCTTCTACGACGACTCCCCCATCAACATCCGGGCAGCACAAGCCCTCGGGATCGACTCCCGACAAATACCCTGACCGCCCTACGTCACCATGCCACCCAGGGCAAAAAAGCAGATTTTTTTTTTGCGTACCTTTATGTGGACGAAAACTGACTGCCCAATGAGAATGACAGAATACCAAGCTGCGTTTGCCAACATATTCAAGGGCAACGACCGCGCCTATGTGACCAATAGTGAGGTCTTAAAAGGCAATCCTTGTATGCAAAGCCTTATCAGCCAACACGTCATCTCCAAAACGAGCCAATTCTTGACGCAAGAGGCTGATGGAGTTCCCATAAAAATGGATGTACCGTTCCCTCCTCCCCAAAACCCTGTTTTCCGTTTCATCGACCTGTTCGCTGGCATCGGCGGCTTTCGGTTGGCGGCCCAAAAAGTGGGGGGCGAATGTGTCTTCTCTTCCGAGTTCAATTCGCACGCCCAAGCCGTCTATGAAAAGAACTATGGAGAATACCCTTTTGGCGACATCAAGGACATCTCCGCTAACGACATACCAGACCACGACATCCTCACCGCAGGATTCCCTTGCCAGCCTTTCAGCATTTCGGGCAAAATGAAAGGCTTTGAAGACACTCGTGGAACACTAATCTACGAGGTTTTCAGAATTGTTGAAGCGAAAAAGCCGAAGGTCGTCTTGCTCGAAAATGTCAAGCAACTTGTATATCACGACAAAGGGAACACGCTGTCAACCATATTAAAAGGTCTCGACAACTTAGGGTATACCCACACATGGAAAGTTCTTAACGCTTCCGACTTTGGAGTGCCTCAAAACAGGGAACGAATCATTATAGTCGCAAGCCAAGGTCGTGAGTTCGATTTTTCTCTCGTCAAGACTCTTCCTCGTAAAACCGTAAGGGACGTTGCAGACACAGACAGCTCAAAATTTGAATACCTTGACGAACCATACACACTCTTAGACGAGGTGAGGCCCCAGCCGTCGGGGTTGCTTTTTGTCGGTTATCGCAACAAGAATATACGTAAGAATGGGATAAGGCTGGGGACGGAACACCTCTCCCGCGTACACAAACAGCCTAATCGCATCTATTCGATTGACGGCGTTCATCCAGCTCTTCCGTCACAAGAAACCTCAGGCCGGTTTTGGATTTTAGACGGAGACAGGGTTCGCAAGCTAACTATCGATGAGTGCTACAGGCTAATGGGTTTCCCTGACGAGTTCATCAAGGACAACAGCCTTAGCGACATGTACAAGCAGTGTGGCAATTCCGTTTGCGTTCCGATGATAGAGGCCATTATTGAACAAATCAAGAGGCAAATGCTATGACCGATACGGAAATCAAAGTTTATTCATACCTCAATGAGAAGTATGAAGACGCTATGAAGGTCGCCTCCGGCGCTTCTTGTCCAAACACAAAAATCGACGAGGAGCAAGCCCATAATGCGTCCAACATTGTCGATTGCTCTGAATCAAGCAAAGCGGCGCTGGCAGTAACGTTAACTTGCCTCACCTACAAGATTCACTTCCCGCAACAAGACATCCGCAATCACCAGCTTAGTATTGACGGCGGTTTCTCGGGTAGAACCTTCGATTCCCATGTCATCACGCCCTTTCTCCGTAGGCACTCTTTCCCTTGTATGGCAGAGAGCGGATGGTTGACCCGTTCCTTTGAACATAAAGAACCATATACTCTCGCCTACAAAGGCGCCATAAAACCCAAGCCGCTTAAATTCGCCTTTCTGTCACTAATTGATGCCATACAGACAAAGAACTCCCAAACGCAAAACGAGGCTTTGCTCAGCCACATACTCGAACTTCTCATAATCGCCCGCGAATCAAAGGTCATAACACCAGCTATTCCCCGCAATCTATCCATTGCAGCAACGGCCGACCTCCTCGAAGCCCATTTCAATGCCCCCTACAAAGCCCACGGAGCGGCTAGACTCCCCGCCCTTGCCATCCACGCGATATACAAATGTCTGTTCGACGAGGGACTCAGACGTTTTGACGGCAAGCGACTCCTCCCGCTTGAAAATCATAATTCGGCAGATTCCCAAAGTGGCAGAATAGGGGACATTGATGTCGTAAACGAAGACGGCTCTGCTTTCGAAGCCGTCGAGGTGAAACTCGGCATCAGGCCAACTCCAGACATTGTCGACAGGGCAAAAGAGAAAATCCTGCGCTCCACTGCCATGCGGTACTATATCTTGTCGACCCTCTCTCCCGCCGATCAAGACCTGCCATACATCGAAGAGGTCGTGCGAAACTTGGCTGCTGTCCACGGGTGCCAACTCGTTGTAAATGGTGTCATACCGACCATAAAATACTACCTGAGACTCCTGTCTTCCCCATCCTCTTTCCTCCAATCCTACACCCTTCTACTCTTTTCCGACCAAACAGTCAAATTCGAACACAAAAACCATTGGAACCTCCTCGTCGCCCAACAATAGCTTCCCCTCTCATTTTTATCCATTTACGACAACGCCGCCCTTGCGCGCCGACGAAAATTTCATAACTTCGCACCCGATTATTATCCCAAAATGCGGGGCAAGCCATGAACCGACGGTGAGCCAGCGTGGTTGAAGTTGGACAAAAGGCGCGCTAACGGCTCTGATGCAACCACCGGACCCATGGCCCAGAACGCGACATTGCTAATAATTAGTCTCCTAAAAATTTCAAACAAAAGACTGTGGACACACTAAGTTACAAGACCGTGTCGGCCAACAAGGCCACCGTCAATAAGCAGTGGCTGCTCATCGACGCTACGGATCAAATCCTCGGTCGTCTCGCCTCCAAAGTGGCAAAGACGCTCCGCGGCAAAAACAAGCCCAACTTCACACCACACGTGGACTGCGGCGACAACGTCATCGTCATCAACGCCGACAAAATTAAACTCACCGGCAACAAGCTCCAAGACAGAGTCAAATACTCCTACTCAGGATACCCCGGCGGACGACATGACAAAACCATGGGCGAAATCCTCGAAAAGGACTCTCGACGCCTCATCGAGCACGCCGTCAAAGGCATGCTCCCTAAGAACCGACTCGGCGCCAAGCTCCTCAAAAACCTCAAAGTCTACAAAGACGAAAACCACGAGCAAGAAGCGCAACAGCCTAAAAAGATTGACCTTAACGAGATTTACTAATGAGCGCAGAAGTAACCAACGCACTCGGCAGAAGGAAAGCAGCCGTCGCACGAGTATACCTCACCGCAGGTAAGGGCGAAATAAAAATCAACAACAGGGAACTCTCCAGCTACTTCCCCGACAGCACACTCCAGTTCATCGTCAAGCAGCCCCTCGCGACACTCGGAGTAACCGAGAGCTACGACATCAAGGCCAACCTCGACGGCGGCGGCATAAAAGGACAAGCTGAGGCCCTCCGACTCGCCATCGCCCGAGCCCTCGTCAAAATCAACGCCGACGACAAGCCTGCCCTC
>JAFPDB010000305.1 GCA_017390085.1 Bacteroidales bacterium
CTCCGGGGCATCATCACCGCGCTCGACTCCGCAAGAGACCGTGGAGAGACCGACGGACGAATCCGCATGAGGATTCTCGAGCTCTACGCCAGTCAGCTCGAAAGAGAACATAGCAAAGAGGAGGCGCAAATAGCCCTCGCCTCTGCTTCCGCCCTCGCCTATTCCCTCGACGAGGGACGATCCTACGTCCGCATAAACGTCCGCATCCACAAGCAGACTGAAGACCTCGGAAACTACGTCGACGCCGTAAAAGCCTACAAGCAGCTGCTCGATTACTCCCGAAAATGCGGACTCCGCTCTTCCGAAATGCTCGTACTCTACCGCCTCGTCAACGCATTCCTCTCCATGGGAGATCTCCCGACTGCGCAAATATACCAAGGCGAGATGGCAATGGTCGGAGACACTTCTGCGACAGCGCAATGTCTCCGCCACCTCTCCGCAGCCCGAATCAGCATCAGCCTCTCCGACACCGTCGCGCTACGTCAAGCACTGCAAACCTCCCTCGCCCAATACAAACGCGACACCATAGCCTGCAAGCCACTCGAGCTGACATACAGGTCCATGTGCGCATACTACTCACTGCTCACCAACAAGGTCGATGAGGCCGCATCGCTCGTCGACGAAATCTACGACCAACTCTCCGTCCCCAACCTCCTCACGTTCAAGTACGCAGACATCATCAAAATCCAAATCCTGCTCAAACAAGGAAAAATGTTCGAGGCAAAGGTCATGCTCGACGCACTCGACGCGGCAGGACTCCGAACCAAGAACGTCGAGATGTACGAGCAATACACCGAGGCCGTATCACAATACTACTCCCGCATCGGAGACGAGAGGATGGCATATTACTTCCTAAAGCAAAAGACACTCCTCATCGACACCCTTAAAAAACAAGCCAACTACCACGACCTCGCCTACCGAAGCATGGAGCTCCGACGAGACACGACCATCATCTCACAAGGTGCCCTCCTCGAGCAAATGACCGATAAGCAACACCGTCTCGAATTCCTGCGAACAATCTGGGGCGTCGTCGCCGTTGTCATCATCGCAGAGGCCATCGGACTCTACTTCTTCATCTCCATACGCCGCATCAAGAAAAGGAGGCATGAACTCGAGAACGCCTATGGCGCCATGGCCGAGGAAATCAAACGCAAAAAAGAGCTTCTACAAACCCAAAAAGAGCAACTCGACGAGCGCAACGAGGCTCTCGCCTCAGAGCTCATGTTCGCCAACCACATTCAGTCCAACATCCTCCAGCCAGAGGATATGCTCGACACCAGAGGCATAGACGGACACTTCATCATCTTCTCGCCATGCAACATGGTGAGCGGCGATTTCTACTGGTTCTTCGACTGCGGCGACAAACTCTTCGTTTGCGTTGCCGACGCCACCGGCCACGGAATCCCGGGTGCCTTCATCTCCATGGTCGCTTCCACTCTCCTCAGCGACATCGCTGCCGACCCCACCATGAGAGAACCGTCCGTCCTCGTCGAGAAACTAAGCGACGAATTCGTCAGGGTCATTCGCAGCAACACCGATATCGCCAATAAGGATAGCCTCGACCTCTCACTCTTCTGCCTCGACCGAGTGGCCGGCAAGGTCTCACTCTGCCTCTCGCGGCAAACCGCCTACATCGTCCATAGCGACGGACGCCTGGAAATCCTGTCCGGTGTCAAACGCAGCGTCGGAGAAAGCTGCTCATTGGGAGGCGGACGACCCTTCGTCACCACTGACGTGCAACTCGGGAGAGGCGATTGCGTATACCTCACGACAGACGGCTTCGTCTCACAGTTCGGAGGACAGCACAATCATAAGTTCAAGAGAACTAGACTCGCCGAAATGCTTCTCGAGAACTACCAGCAGAGGATGTCCATCCAGCGCGACGCCATCGTAAGACGCTTCGACGACTGGAGGGGAGAGAACGACCAGACCGACGACGTCCTCATGATCGGCCTCAAAATGGGAGACCTCAAGTCCTCTCGTTTCTCTCGCTTCAACAGCAACCCCTACCATTTCGCCTCAGGCTCCGAAGAGAATACTGAATTCGAAATACCCGACGACGTCGTCGCCAACGTCAAGACGCTCCTCGCCGACATCGCCCGCAAAGTCGAGAACGCCCCAGACGACACCAAGCTCGTCGACATCCTGTCACTCTTTGGCGAGTGCTACATCGAGTGGATCGACTCTAAGGTGCGAGTCTCGCCCGCCGAGAGCGAGTGGCCCTCATTCGCACTCGCCGAGATCACCACAATTGGCAATTTCACCGATTTCTCCGAACTCGTGACCAAAGTCGTCGTCACGGTCCCCGTCTGGGCCAAAGACCTACAATGGCCCGACGCCAAAGTCTCCACATCCTTCGAGGTTGAGAAAGAGACCGTCCGCATCACCTTTGTCCCAAAAAAATAAGTCCCTCACACTCTCACGTGAATACATACACCATGAACATCTCCAAAGCGAAGTTTCTCGTCAGCAGCGCCAAAGTCGCCCAATGCCCCGACTCCAAACAGCCAGAGTTCGCCTTCATCGGACGCTCCAACGTCGGCAAATCTTCGCTCATAAATATGCTCTGCAACCAAAAAGGCCTCGCCAAAGTCTCCGCCACCCCGGGAAAGACACAGCTCATCAACCATTTCGACATCAACAACGGAGAATGGTATCTCGTAGACCTCCCAGGCTACGGCTACGCCAAAGTCCCGCTCGGAGAGAAGGCCAAGTTCCAATCCATCATAACAGACTACGCCCTCAAACGAGAGCAACTCACATCGTTTTTCGTCCTCGTCGACGTCCGACACCCAATACAAACCATCGACCGCAATTTCATGGAGTTCCTCGGCCTTCACGGTGTCCCGTTCGCCATCATCTTCACCAAGGCCGACAAGCTCAGCGAGAGCCAAGTTCAGCGCAGCGTC
>JAFPDB010000306.1 GCA_017390085.1 Bacteroidales bacterium
CGTACTTGGTGATGGTGAAGACGTTGGAAGCCGTAGCGTAGACGCGTCCGGAGAGCTTGGTGCCGAAGAGGTCGTTGAAGCTGTAGCCGAGGGTGATGTTGTCGCACTTGAGGAACGAGGCGTTCTGTACGAAGTAGTCGGAGAGGATTGACTGGTTGTCCCAAGTGGAGAAGTTCTTGTCCATGGCGTACTTGACTCGGTTGGAGAGATACTCGAGGTTGTAGATGCCGGCGTTGGAGATGTTGCTCTGTCCGGCCTCGACGTCGTTGAAGACGTAGTTGCCGAGGCTAGCGCGGAGCGAGAAGCTGAAGTCGACGTTGCGCCACTGGAGGCGGCTGGCCAGACCGAATGTCCATGGTGCCGCGGGGCTCTTGTAGTAGTAGCGGTCGGAGTCGTTGATGATGCCGTCGCCGTTGCGGTCGACAACCAGACCCTCGACGGGCTTGCCGTCGCGATAGACCTGCTGGTAGACTCGGAAGGAGCTTGCGGCGTGGCCGACAGTGTGTGCCTGGCAGTTGTTGCCGGTGCCGGAGGAGATGCCACCGGTCTCGACATAGTAGCCCTCTTCGCCAATGAGCTCAGTAATCTCGTTCTCGTTGTATGCGGAGTTGGCGGTAATCTCCCAGTGCCAATCCTCGGTCCGGAGGGGTCGGACGGTGAGGGCGAGCTCGAAGCCCTTGTTCTCGAGCTTACCGACGTTGCCCATGACCTGGTTGCGGAAGTTGGAGCCTGCCGCTACGTAGACCTGGTTGAGGAGGTCGGTCGTCTCGCGGTAGTAGTAGTCGCCGCTGAAGGTGATGCGGTCGCGGAGGAAGCTCAGGTCGAGACCTACGTTGTAGGTTGTGGTGGTCTCCCAAGTGAGGTCGACATTGTAGGCGTCAGGACGAGAAGTCGCGCCGTCGCCGGCTACGGGGTAGTAGTTGTTGGTGCCGGTGTTGTTGGTGTAGGTGGGGAGCCAGCCGTAGTCTCCGATTCCTTCCTGCTGGCCAGTCTGGCCGTAGCCGAGGCGGACTTTGGCGTCGCCGAGCCATTCGACATCGCGGAGGAAAGCCTCTTCTTTGACTCTCCAGCCGAGAGCGAAGGAGGGGAAGAGAGCCCAGTGATCCGAGAATCGGCTCGAGCCGTCGTAGCGGACTGTAGCGGTGAGCATGTAGCGGTTGAGGAGGCTGTAGTTGGCGCGGCCGAAGAAGGAGACGATGTAGTTCTCGCTCTTGGAGGTCTTGTCGTTGTAGTTGTAGTCTTTACCGGCCTTCTCGGGGTCGTTGTTGGTGGCGCCGTACTTGCCGCCGCCCTTGGTTTGCTGCTCGTGGTGGAACTTCTGGTACTCGTAGCCGGCCATTATGTCGAAGTGGTTGGCGTCGTTGAAGTCCTTGATGTACTGGAGGTAGGCGTTGACGGAGATGTTGTACTTGTCGATCTGGTCGGTGCCGTGGTAGCCGTAGTAGGGGTTCTGTGGCGAGGAGGTCGCGTTGTCGGTGGTCTGCTTACCAGTGGAGACGTCGAAGCCGAAGTTGCCGTGGATGGCGAGATCCTCAAATCCGTGGATCTTGTAGTTGCCCTCGATGTTGCCGATGATGCTCTTGGAAGTGGCGCGGTCGTCGTGGAGCTCGAGCATTGAGACGGGGTTCTTGCAGACGTCGCTGTCGAGATAGTAGTCCCAATTGTTGTCGTTGTAGTTCGATCCCGCCTTGCACCACTGCCAGTAGCCACCGAAGTTGGCGAAGCGCGGGTCGTCGCTCTTGACGGGCTGCGTGGGGTCCATGCGGAGCGCTGAGCCTACAGCGCCGGTGTCGGCGAACTGGCTCTTGGCGATCATGCCCTTACCGTTGACGTTGAAGGTGAGGTGCTTCTCGAGGAAGTTGGGCGAGATGTTGAAGGAGACGGTCGTGCGCTTGAAGTCGGAGGTCTTGAGGATACCCTCCTGGCCAGTGTAGCCGGCCGAGACGCGGTAGGTGAGTCGCTCGTTGCCGCCGGAGACGGTGAGGTTGTGGTCGGTGCCCATGGCGACGCGGTAGATCTCGTCCTGCCAGTCGGTGTTATCCGCGCCGAGCTTGCCGAGGACCTCGGCGTTGTCGGCAAAACGCTCATTTATGAAGGCGCGGTACTCGTCGCCGTCCATGACCTCGAGGAGGTTCTTCTTGACGGAGACGCTGACGTTGCCGGAGTAGGCGAACTGCGGACGTTTGCCCTTGAGGCCTTTCTTTGTCGTGATGATGATGACGCCGTTGGAGCCGCGCGAACCGTAGATTGCGGTGGCGGAAGCGTCCTTGAGGACGGTGAAAGTCTCAATATCCTGAGGGTTGACCATGGAGAGCGGGTTGGAGAGGCCCTTGACGCCGTTGTTGTCCATGGCCAGTCCGTCGATGACGATGAGAGGGTCGTTGCTTGCGTTGAGCGAGGAGCCGCCGCGGATGCGGATCGTGGAGCCGCCGCCAGGGGTGCCGCTCTGGCTCGTGACGTTGACACCTGCAATCTTGCCGGCGATCATGTCTTGGGCGTTGGTGACGAGACCTTTGTTCTTCTCGTCGGGCTTGATGGCGGTGACGGAGCCCGTGAGGTCGCTCTTGCGCGCTACACCGTAGCCGACGACGACGACGTCTTCGAGCTCTTGCGCATCAGATTGAAGAGTGACGTTCATCCCTTTGGCGGCGGGCACCTCTTGCGTCGCGTATCCGATGAAGGAGAACACGAGCGTGGAGCCCTGCTCGGCGTTGATGGTGAAGTTGCCGTCGAAGTCGGTCACGGTACCTTGCGTGGTACCCTTGACCATGACGGCCACACCTGGGATGGGCATGTTGTCGGCGCCGTCGACGACCTTGCCGTTGGCCTCGAAGCTCTGGGCGTTCGCGGTCAGCGTCGCGATGAGGGCAGCGAACAATAGCCAGAACCTTGATCTGATTGATTTGCTGTTCATACTTCCTTATTAGTTGTTTTTAGTTTAGGATTTTTAGGGCGTCTTGCCGCCGATTTGGCGGCAAGGCTCGTTCTTGTTTAGCTTAGTTTTTTGGGGCCGCCGCATGCGACGAACAGTCAATAATGCTTTCTTATAATATTTATACTTTTTAGAGTGTTGCTTAAATATGTTATGCCTCTTCTGTGAGGCTCGAGTGTAGCGTAATAAGAAGAAAATCAGCAAGTGGCAATTCTATAATCAGCCCCCCAAAAAATGCCTTTCAAACAGCCATTGCTGACTTTCTTCACGAACAAAGTTAATGCGAACAGGTATACGTTTACACTCTTTAAGAGAAGCCCCCGTGTTAAATCGTCGCAATCGTTTGCGCAATCGGTTGCGAATACGTTTGCGATAAAATCTTATGTCGTAAAACATAAAATACCTATTAACAGAAAATGGCATTTGATGCATCCTCTTTCATGTTTTTCAC
>JAFPDB010000307.1 GCA_017390085.1 Bacteroidales bacterium
ATTATCTTTGCCACGGAGTCCGTGCCTGTCATCCTGTTCGCACGCACTTCCTTTTTGACCATGGCAGAAAACTTCAATTTCGAAGACATTCGCCCCTTCCGCGACGCTGAGGTCCCGAATGTCGTTAACAAACTTTGCCAAGAGCCTTCCTTTCTTGGCGTCATTGCCCAACTCTTCCCAGGAGCTGACATAAACGCGGTCGTCGCGCGGCTCAGGTCCATGACCTCAATCAAAGACTTCCAGTCCCAGTTCGTCATACCCTACCTCCATGGACTAATAAAGACCACGACCGACGGGCTCACGGCGAGCGGCATCGACCGGCTCGACCCCAACGGCGGATACCTCTTCCTCTCCAACCACCGCGACATAATACTCGACTCGGCGTTCATGAACGTCAAGCTCGACGAGGCCGGATTCTCCACCACCGAAATCGCCATAGGCAGCAACCTGCTCATATACAGTTGGATCGAAGACCTCGTCAAACTCAACAAATCTTTCGTCGTCAAACGAGGGATGCCTGTCCGCCAGCAAATGGACGCCTCCTCAACACTATCCGCCTACGTCAGGGACCGCATCTCCTGCGGACACCAGAACATCTGGATTGCACAGCGCGAAGGACGCTCCAAAGACGGCAACGACAAGACACAAGGCAGCGTCCTTAAGATGCTCAACCTCAGCGGCTCCAACGACCTCATCGCCAACTTCAAACAACTCAACATAGTCCCCGTCGCCATAACCTACGAATTCGACCCCTGCGACGCCCTCAAGGCCTTCCAGCTCCAGCTCAAACGCGACAAGCCCGACTACAAAAAATCGCAAAACGAGGACCTCGTACACATGGCGACTGGGCTCAACGGCCGCAAAGGACGCGTCCACTTCGCGTTCGGCACACCCATCAACGACAGCCTCGACGCCCTCCGCGGACTCAACAAAAACGAGCAAATCGCGGCCATCGCGCAAATCGTCGACTCCCAAATCTACGCCAACTACCGACTCACGCCCGGAAACTACGTCTCGCTCGACACCCTCAACGCCAACGACGCGCACGCCGACAAATACACCCCGCAGCAACGTCAAGACTTCCTCGCCTATGTCGACTCCAAAATCGACGCCGTAGGCCCCGACCCCGATCGAGAATACCTCCGCAGGCAAATATTCACAGCCTACGCCAACCCCCTCATAAACCAAGAGGCCACGCTCGCCCAATAGCAGCCCCACTCATAACCATGCACATCAACCGCCCCGCCATCCCACCAATGGCGGGGCTATCCATTCCTCCCACGCCTTCCCATGTTAAATCATTCTCTTTTCGTAACTTAGCGACAAACACAACACGCACACCATGAGATACGCCCACACACTACTTACGGCCGTAGCCGCACTCTCGCTATCTTGCGCCCACCACAACACCGATACCGTCGCCGAACCCCTTCTCCCCGACTCCAATACCGATGCCGTCTTCGACGACTTCTCGCTCACCGCCAACAGCACCGTCTACGACGCCCTTCCACTCCTCGCCGAGTCCGACTTCTACAACCCCATCCTTCCGGGCTGGAACTCCGACCCCAGCATCTGCCGCGTCAACAACGACTTCTACCTCGTCACGTCAACTTTCGCCTACTACCCAGGAGTCCCCATCTTCCACAGCCGCGACCTGCTCAACTGGAGCCAGATAGGCTACGCCCTCTCACGCCCATCGCAACTCCTCATGCTCGGACAGCCAGTCTCCGGAGGCATTTTCGCTCCGCAAATACGTTATAATGAACACAATAAGACCTTCTACATCATAACGACAGACGTCGGCAAGATGGGCAATTTCTTCGTCAAGGCAACAGACCCCCGCGGCCCATGGTCCGACCCCATCCCACTCCCCGACGTCCATGGCATCGACCCGTCCTTCTTCTTCGATTCCGACGGCAAAGCCTACATCGTCAACAACGACGATGCGGAAGGCGCGCCACAATACGACGGCCATCGCACCATCCGCGCACGCCAGTTCGACATCGCCACCGATAAGACCGTGGGACCGGAGGTCGTCCTTGTCGACAAGGGCGCCAATCCCGCCGACAACCCAATCTGGATCGAAGGCCCGCACCTCTACAAGCTCAACGGCGCCTATTACCTCATGGCAGCCGAAGGAGGTACGGGCGATTGGCACTCCGAAGTGCTCTTCCGAGCCGACTCCCCGCTTGGTCCCTACACACCCCTCAAGAACAACCCCATACTCACCCAGCGCGACCTGCCAGCCGACCGACCCAATCCAGTCACTTGCGCCGGCCATGCCGACATCGTCGACGACGGAGCCGGCAATTACTACGCCTGCTTCCTCGCCTGCCGACCTGTCAAGTACGGGGCCGAGAACACAGGGCGAGAGACTTTCATGATGCCCGTCAACTTCGATTCCGACGGAGCGCCCTACATCACCAAGCCCGGCGACTCCGTCCCCTATATCTCTTCCATCAAGGGCGCTAAGCGCGGCGACAGAGTCACTTTCGGAAACGTCGATTTCCACGACTCGTTCGATTCCCAAACTCTCGACCTCGGGTGGCTCTCCTTGCGAGGGCCTGCCGATTCCGTGGCCTCGCTCACCACGCGACCGGGCTCGCTCGTCCTCTCCGTCCGCCATGGCAACACTTCCGACAAGGGCATCCCGGCCTTCCTCGCCCGACGAATTCCCCACGAGGCCTTCTCCTGTTTCGTCAACCTCTCCTTCTCTCCGCGCGAGACCACTGAGACGGCCGGACTCGTCATGTTCAAGGATGAGGATCACCAATACCAGTTGTGCGTCGGCCGCTCGGTCGAGGGCGAGGTCTCCATTCAAGCCCGCCGAGTCACAGCGTCATCACCACAAGGAGAGATTCTCGCCCAGAAACCGCTCGATACCAATAAGTTAAGGCTGCGAATCGACTCCCCCGACGGCCTCACTGTCTCCATGTCCTTCTCGTCCGACAATGGCGAAAGCTGGACCACGCTCGTCGACAGCCTCGACGCCGCCTACCTCTCCACCCGCGACTGCGGAGGCTTCACCGGCACGACAATCGGCCCATTCCGAAACGCTTTCTAAATCACTTCATAAGGCTTTTTACATCCCCCTCTCTTTTGCCCGCACACCCTTTTCTGCTACATTTGTACCTATATTATTGACCCACAAAGAAACACAACGACACAATAACACAATACCATGGAGTTCGAAGCATTGACAGCAATTTCCC
>JAFPDB010000308.1 GCA_017390085.1 Bacteroidales bacterium
CTTCACGGACATCGGCGGCTTCGCCGCCACACACCTCGGCTGGCTCGCAAAAATACAATTCCTGCCCGCCCTCCTGTCGGGGGCATTCGCCACCATCATCGTCATCCTACTCGCCACTCTCCTCCTCGGACGCGTCTACTGCTCCGCAGTCTGCCCACTCGGCCTTCTGCAAGACCTATTCGCGCGCCTCGGCCTCAAGGCCAAACCCCGCCGATACTCGTTCTCCAAAGAGAAACGCGCGCTCAGACTCTCAATTCTCGCCGTTTTCATTATCAGCTTCGCCGCCGGACTCAATGCCATCGTGTCGCTTCTCGCCCCATACAGCGCCTTCGGCCGCATCGCGCAAAACCTTCTCCAGCCGCTATTCCTGCTCGCCAACAATCTCGCGGCCCTGATCGACGAGTCCGCCGGAGGCTACAACGTCGCCGCCGCCAACATCCTACCGCCCGCCATACCCGTCCTCATCATCGCCTCGCTCACACTCGCCTGCATAGCATTCCTCGCATGGCGTAACGGACGGACCTACTGCAACACCATCTGCCCAGTCGGCACCATTCTCGCCTACGTCGCCAAATTTTCAATCCTCGCCCCGCACATCGACCCCTCGAAATGCGGCGGCTGCAAACTCTGCGAGAAAAACTGCAAAGCCGCCTGCATCAACATCAAGCCCAAAGGCCAAGAGCCACACATCGACAAGTCTCGTTGCGTAACCTGCTTCAATTGCATCGACAATTGCAAAAGAGGGGCCATATCCTACAGATGGCGCCGCCCATCCACCAAACCCGCCGCCCAAGCCAATCATCCCCAACCCGACGAAGCCAAAAGAGCCTTCCTCACATCTGTCGGCGTCATAGCCGCCACTGCCGCCACAGCACAGCACGACAAACTCGTCGACGGCGGACTCACGGTCATCGAGAAGAAAACGCCACCACGGCGGTCCACCCCACTCGTCCCACCTGGCTCACACTCCCTCCGACACTTCTCGCGCCACTGCACAGCCTGCCAACTATGCGTCTCCAAATGCCCCAACGGAGTCCTGCGCCCATCGACAGACTTGACGACAATCATGCAGCCGCACATGACTTTCGAAAACGGCTACTGCCGCCCCGATTGCAACATCTGCTCACAAATTTGCCCTGCCGGCGCAATCCTACCCACACGCCTCGAAAACAAAGTCTCCACACAAATCGGACACGCCGTCTGGATAGCAGACAGGTGCGTCGTCAACACCGACAACGTCTCATGCGGAAACTGCGCCCGCCACTGCCCCAACGGCGCCATCCAAATGATCAAAAACCCAAACAACCCGAATCACCGCATCCCGGCCGTCAACGAAGAACGCTGCATCGGCTGCGGAGCCTGCGAATACGTCTGCCCCGCCAGACCACTCAGCGCCATATTCGTCGAAGGTCACGAGAACCATAAAGAGGTCTAAATTCACATGGAAAAAATCAACAAAAGAGGCTTCTTGACAAGACTTGGGGCCGGAGCCGCACTCGCCATGACCGCCTGCGACGCCACGCAAAACCCCAACAACGCCGTCTCCCAAAACGCCCAACTCCCCAATGGGCCGATGGAGACGCGAACCTCCGCCACGGGCGACAAAGTCTCGCTCCTCGGCTTCGGATGCATGAGATGGCCGACCGACGACAACGGCGAGATCGACCAAGAAATGGTCAACAGGCTCGTCGACAAGGCAATAGAGTCAGGAGTCAACTATTTCGACACCTCACCAGCCTACTGCAAAGGCCTCAGCGAACGGGCCACGGGCATCGCGCTCGCAAGACACCCGCGCCACAAATACCTCATCGCCACAAAACTCTCCAACTTCGCCGAGCAGACTTGGAGCCGCAGCGAGTCGATGAAAATCTACAACAACTCGTTCAAAGAACTGCAAACCGACTACATCGACTACATGCTCCTCCACGCCATCGGCATGGGAGGCATGGACAACCTCAACAAACGATACATCGACAACGGAATGCTCGACTTCCTCGTCGAAGAGAGGCGCAAAGGCAAAATCCGAAACCTCGGCTTCTCATACCACGGCGACGTGGCAGTATTCGACAACATGCTCGCCCTCCACGACCAACAAAAAATCCATTGGGATTTCGTACAAATACAGCTAAACTACCTCGACTGGCACTTCGCCAAACAAATCGACCCCCGCAACACCAACGCCGAATACCTCTACCACGAGCTCGAAAAAAGAGACATCCCCGCCATAATCATGGAGCCACTACTCGGCGGACGGCTTGCCAAGGTCAACTCCCACATCGCGGCACGCCTCAAAGAGAGGGAACCCAACAGGTCCATAGCCTCTTGGGCCTTCCGCTACGCAGGCTCGTTCCCGGGCGTCCTGACCGTCCTGAGCGGAATGACATACATGGAGCACCTCAACGACAACCTCGCGTCCTACTCCCCATTCCAACCACTCTCTCCCGACGACATGACCTTCCTCGACGACGTCGCGCAAGAGATCATGAGCCTCAACACCATCCCCTGCAACGATTGCAAATACTGCATGCCATGCCCCTACGGGCTCGACATCCCCGCCAACCTCCTCCACTACAACAAATGCATCAACGAGGGACACTTCCCCATCGAGAAAGACGCCGACTCGCCAATCGACTCCGCCCGCGAGGCATACGCCCACAACCGCCTAGCTTTCCTCATCAGCTACGACCGGGCCGTGCCCAAGCAGCGGCAAGCCACATTCTGCATCGGCTGCAAACTCTGCGTCACCCACTGCCCGCAGCAAATCGAC
>JAFPDB010000309.1 GCA_017390085.1 Bacteroidales bacterium
CAGCACGCCGTCGACTGGCGCGACTCCAAAGTAGTCGAGGAAGTCCGCAAGGAAGCGGAAGTTGTGACGTACGAGCGTGAATCGGCTGTCGGATGGTGCGTTGGTGAGTGCGTCGGGGTCTTGGTCGAAGGCTATGAGTCGCCCCTTGGGGCCGAGCCGATTGAGAATCTCGCGGCTGTGGCCCCCTCCGCCGAAGGTGACGTCGACGTAGGTGCCATCGGGTTTTATGTCGAGGGCATCGACTGTCTCGTGGAGCAAGACGGGGACGTGGTATGTGTCGATAGTTGACATTGTGGCGGTGGGGTGGTGTTAAGCGTTGAAGAGTTGGCCAGCGAGTTCTCCGAGTTGCTCACCTGAGAGAGATGTTTCGGCTCGTTTCTGCTTGTCCCATAGTTCGATATGGTTGTCGACGCCGAGGAGAACGAAGTCTTTGGCCGCGTGTATGACGTCGAGGAGTCGCTGCGGGACGAGGAGCCTTCCGTTTCCGTCGAGCTGCGCCTCGGCCGTACCGCTCTGCCATTCGCGTAGGAACTGCGCGTGGACCCTGTTGTAGGGGTTGAGGCGTTGCCTGAGGTCTGACATCATGGATTGCCACACGTCGTATGGGTATATGACGAGGCAGTCTTCGTACATATCCTTTCGGATGACGAGCCGGACGACCTCCTGGCCTTCAAACTCGCGCTTGAAAGCGGCAGGCAGGACGACGCGATTCTTGGCGTCGGCCCGGGACTCAAAATCGCCTATGAAAGAATATGCCATAGTATCCATTATTCGGGACGTAAATTTACCTCCAAAACAAACCACTTGCAACCACTTTGCCCCACTTTTATTTATGAAAATATATAATTCATTACAATTCAATGTATTAAAGGGAGATGCGGAGAGGATGATTTGGGCGTGAGTGAGGAGCGTGATATGTGGGCGTGGCCGCCCGGGGTGGTGGTCTGGCGCGCTGTACGGAATGGGGATACAAATGTTAAGCCCCGATGCCAGGTGGGGCATCGGGGCTTTGTGAAGTGGGGGAAAGTGGTTTGGGCTACTTCTTCTTCTTGAGGAGGTTGTTGAGGGCATCTTTTGCCTTGGTGACGGTCTCTTTGGTTTTCTCGTCTTTGATGTTCTCGATGGCTTTGTCGACAGCCTCGGAGGCTTTCTCTGTGGCTTTGCTTGCGACCTCGGAGGAGAGGGTCTTTGTCGCCTCGCTAAGATCGAGTTTGAGGCTGGGCTTGGAGAGTGTGCCTGTGATCTTGATGCCGACGGGGAGGGGCTCTCCTTGGCTGAAAGTGTTGGCCGAGCCGCCCATCTTGCCGATGACGCTTGCGATCTCGGACCGCGGTACGGGCATGGAGAGCTGGTAGTCCATGGTCTGGTCGAGACCTTGTCGGCCGGAGAAAGTGGACTTCTGGTTGAAGACGTTGACGTTGAAGGGCTCGACGATTACGTCGCCGTCCTTGATGTTGAAGTTGAAGTTGGCATCCTTGATGCGGATGTCCTTGTACTTGTCGTTGTTGAGAAGTTTGGCGAGGTTTTGCTGGAACTCGCTGTCTTTGAGTTCGATGTTGGCGGAGGCGAATTTGCCGTTGCCATTGACGGACTTAAGGATGGGGCTGAGTGAGGGGTCAAGCTCGGTGGTGACGTCGAGTCCGATTGTGACGTTGCCGTAGGCGTTGTGGGCAATGGGAAGAAGGCTGTCTACGATGGAGAAGGAGCCTGTGAGCTTGTTGATGTTGACGTTGTTGAAGTCGACGTTCATGTCGGCTTTGCTGTTCTTTCCTTTAGGTGTGACGAACTTGCCGTTGAGGACGAGCTTGCCGTCGCACATATCTGTTGAGAGGTTGGAGAGGTCTGCGACTCCGTTGGCGAGGGCGACACGTCCGTTGATGTTGGCAAGCTCGAGCTTGTCGAAGAGGAGCTTGGCGATGTCGGTGTTGAAGCGGAAGTCGATGTTCTCGGGGAGGACGAGGGGCTCGGAGGAGGTCGTGGGCTGGGTTTGCGGGGCGGCCGCAGTGTCGGCATGTGCGGCGTCGGAGGAGGTCATGGCGAGCAGCTCGTTGCAATCGAGGAGGTTGGAGTTGAGCGTGACGGAGCCTCGGACGACGTCGCCTTTGAGGATGTAGGGGAGGTAGTTCTCGACATTGCCTTTGAGGCTGACATCGCTCTTTCCGATGATGACGTTGAGAGGGTCGAGGTTGACGGCTTTGGGAGAGAAGGCGAGGAGCGCTTCAGTGATTTCGACACCCTGCGGTAGAGATGTGCTCTTGAAAGTGAACTTTTGCAGGCCTACCTTGCCGTCGGCGACGACCTTATCATATTTCTGTGCCTCGACGTCTTTTAGGTTGGCGGCAAGCTTGAGATTGGCATCGATGAGGCCGGCGATTTCCATGCTGTCGAGCGGCAGTGCTTTCTTTAGTTTGGTGAGGTCGATCTTGCCGAATGCCGAGGCGTCGAAATCAACATTGCTGATGGGGGTGCGGAGATTGGCCCGGATGTCGAAGGGGTTGCCCGCGAGGGCGAAGTGGAATGTGTCGACGGCGACTGTCGTGAGGTCGGCGCTGCCGCCTGGGTTGTTTACGAGGACGGAGATGTTGATGTCGGAGAGCGACTCGGGGAGGTCGGGGTACTTGACGAAGCCGTTCCTTACTTTGAGTCCTGCCTTTAGCTCTGGGATGTTGTCCATGTCGCGGAACTCGCCTTTAGCGATGGCGTAGAGAGCGAAGGAGCCGGTGGTCTTGAGCCCCTCGACTTGCTTGAGAATCTCGGCGGGGACGAGGTCGAGGATGGATTGGAAAGTGGTCTGTAGGGCGGCGAGCTTCATGTCGAGCGCAATGGCGTTGGAGTCTTTGAGCTGGACCCAACCGTCGAAAGCGAGGGGCAGGCCTCCGAATGTGAGCCGGTTCTCGTTGAAGGTGAACTTCATGGAGTCGAGGTCTGCAACGGCGTCGGCCTTGAAGTCGAAATTGGCGTTGTTGACGTAGTTGACACCACTGAGCGCGGCGTTGATGGCGTCAATTGCGAGGTTGAGTTTGAGATCCATGACATTGCCGTTCATGTTGCCACTCATTGCGGCGTTGAGGCCGTTGATGGAGGCGGCGATGTCGGCCGTTGAGTCGGCGTAGGCGAGTCGTACGTTTGTTATGTCGACTTTCTGTAGATTGAGCTTGAGTGGGGCGGAGGCGGCGGTGTCTGGGACCTCCTGGGTGGTGGAATCGGCATCGGCCAGGACGATGTCCCAGTTGGCGAGACTGTCGGCAGTGACAATGCCTTGGGCGAGGACGTCGTCGATGGCGATGGCGTTGATTTGGATGTCGCCGTTGATGGCTTTCATGACGTCGAGGTCGGCATAGAGGTTTCCGACGTGGAGTAGAGTGTCGCCCTCGAAACGTCCTTGCCCGATGATGTCGATTTGGCTGATTCCGGCTCTCAGGTTGGGGAAGCTTGAGAAGATGGAGAGCGAGAAGTCGCCGAAATCGACCTTAGCGTTTTTGATGTACTCATTTGCGGTCTTCTTGGCGAAGTTTTCAACCTCGTCGCTGAAGAATGTCGGAATGACAATAAGCGCGAGGATGACGACGAGTAGCAGTCCGCCGATTATTCCGGCTATGACTTTTAGAAGTTTACCCATTGTTGTATATAGTCTTTAATGTTTTTGTGAGATGTGTCGTTAGTGGTACGTTAATAGGGTTGGTTTTGTTCGGGGATTTGTGGTTAAAAAGCCTTTAGGTCTTGTTTCATGGGTTTTGCCACGACTTTTTCTGGGACGAACCTCCAGTTATTAAGTGGCTCGACCTTGATTATTCCGTCTTTGGAGTTGGCGGCTTGTTCTGCCAAATCTTGGATGACGAGGCCTCGGAGGTCTTGGTCGATTGTTTTGATGATACGTTTAGGGATGTCGTTGATTTTGATTCCCGCTCCGTATTCGAGGAGTCCGCCTCCGCCTTTTGCTCGATAGCTGTTCATGGCCACGGTGTAGGATTTTTGGAGGTTGAACTTGGAGCCGTCGGCCATGCTGACGATGTTGACTCTGCTGCCTTTTTTCTTGGTGACGTCGACAGTGTAGATGATTCCGGCGGCGGAATCGAGTGCGTAGCTATTGGTCTTCATTCGTCCGGGCCTGGAGAGGACGAGGACGTGGCCGTCTTTTGCTGGGTTTTGAATCCATTGGTCGTAGCTGTACTCGAGGTAGTTAAGAATCTCTTTGCCTGTGAGTTTGAGTACGCAGAGCATGTTCTCGTATTTGTAGAGCGCGAACATACGTCCGACGGTGAGGTTGCCTGCGGGGATTACGCAATTGATTTGGAGCGGGGCGGCGAAACTGATGTCGGCTCCGGTGTGCTTGAGTGTTGTGCGATGTACGACGTCGCAGAATGCGGAGCTTCCGGCGAGCGCGTCTTTGGCGTAGACGGGTTCCTGGAGGTTGGCTATGACGCGTCGGGTGTAGGCTTTGACGGCGAGCTGCTGTGGGAGGAAGTGTTTGTCGAACGTCTCTGAGGGCTTTCTGTTGGAGAGGGCGATGATGCTGGTCTTGCAGACCTTTGAGCCGTCTTTCTTGAAGTCGATTGTGAGGAGTCCGATGTTGCGCGTCGCTGCTCCTACGTCGAGGATGGGGATTCTCCGTCCTGATGGCGAGACGGCTTCTTGATTGTAGAGTTGGTGGTCGTGGCCGATGAGGATTGCGTCGAAGCCTTCGACACGTTGGGCTACGAGGAGTGAGGCGTTCTCATTCTTGTAGGTGTCGGCTGTCTGGTTGTTGTAGTTGAAGTTGTGTCCGGCGTGGAAAAGTCCGACGATGGCATCGGGGGCCTCCTTGTCTTTGACCACCTTGACCCAGTGGGCGGCGGACTCGACCATGTCTTCGAACTCCATGCCGGACCAGAACTGCTCGGGTAGCCAGTGTGGGACGTAGGGCGTTATGAGGGCGATGACGGCGATTCTCTTGCCTCCCCTTTTGAAAATGGCGTAGGGTTGGAAATAGGGGTCGCCTGTCTTGGTGTTCTTGACGTTGGCGGCGAGGACTGGGGCGTCGACTTGACGGACGAATTTGTCGTAGACTTTATGTCCAGTCTCGATGTCGTGGTTGCCGATGCCTACGGCGTCGTAGTCCATGTAGTTGAAGACCCTTGCCATGAGGTTGACGGCGGCGGTGTCGACGTGGTTATAGTAGTAGACTACGGGCGTGCCTTGTAGGAAATCGCCATTGTCGAGGAGAATGACGTCTGAGGTGTCGCGGACCTGACTGATATAGGTATGTGCGTTGGCGAGACTGTAGTCCGCGATGGTGTCGCGGATGTAGTCGTAGTTGAAGACGGCCCCATGGACGTCGGATGTGTAGAGGACGTTGACGGATTGGGCTGAAGCGAGGCAAGGGGCTGAAGCGAGCGAAAGCGCTAAAGAGAGCCTTGCGATTGAGTAACGGAAAATTGTCATTATAAGTTGATTTAGTTTTTCCTATTACGCAACGCACGCAGGATGTAGTTATTTGCGTGCGTAGCGTTGTGGAGTCGTGTCTGGACTTTTCTTTAGGGCGGGTGGCGTGGGCGCGGTTAGTCGAAATGGAACTCGAAGTTGGGGCGCAGCGCGACGATGGTGCTATCCTCAACAACTTCGTAGCCGACGAGCATGGACTTGACCTTCTTTGTCATGGTGTTGGTGGAGGGGTTGTAGGACCATACCTCGCGGAACCTGATGCCGGCCACTTTGTCGCGTGAGAAGTTGGGGTCTTCGACCTCCCGAATCTTTATATCGTCGATGGTCATGGGGTTGCCGTCCATGTCGGTGACTTTCACGCCTTTGGTGTAGACGGCGGAGAATAGCGAGTCGACGAAGGCTGCGCGGTCGAAGTTGGCGTAGAGTTCGGCGGCGTCGGGGTCGTTCATGTATTGTGGTTTGATGTAGACGTTGTAGGTTATCTCGTTGCCTTCGGTGGCGACGGATTGCGCCGGTTGAGCAACGGGCTGGTCGGGGGTCTGGGAGCTTGGGGCAGGGGCGTTGCCGGAGCAGGAGACGAGGGTGGCGGCGAGAGCCGCGATGCTGATAATGGACTGAATATTCATATGCTTATAGTTAAAGTTACTGTCGGGGTGAAAAGGATAGTGGCATGGCGGCGGAGGCGGTTATGTTCCCGTCTTGGACGGCGAGTTTTCCGTTGAGGAAGACCTTGTCGACGACGTGTGAGAGCTTTGCGCCATTGAGAGGGGACCATTGGCACTTGTAGGGGACATTGGTCACGACATTCTCCTGTTGCTTGACGAGGACGAGATCGGCCCATGCGCCGGGCGTTATATGACCACGGTCTTTGATTCCGTAGACCTCGGCGACCCTTTCGGACATGGCTCGCGCTACGGTGGGGAGGGTGATGGCCCCTTGTGTGGCGAGGGTCAGTAGGACCGGGAGCGAGTGGGCGACCATGGGCATGCCCGAGGGTGTCTGCCAATAGGGGTGGCAGAGTTTCTCTTGCATGGTATGTGGCGCGTGGTCGGAGCCGACGGTGTCGATGATGCCGTGTTGAAGTGCGTTGCGGAGCGCCATCATGTCGTCGGGGGACTTGATGGAGGGGTTGCATTTGATGAGAGGCCCGTAGTTATTGTAATCGGAGTCGTTGAACCACAGGTAGGCGGGGCAGGTCTCTGCCGATACGAGCGACCTGTCGGCCCTCGCGATGGAGTCGACTTCCTCTTTTGTCGAGATGTGGAGGATATGGATTTTGGCTCTGTTTTTTTGGGCGAGGCTGATGGCTTCGTCGGTGGCCTCGATGCATGCTTTAGTGGGGCGAATGTCGCGGTGTGCGCTCCATGGTACCTTGTCGGTGATTAATCATAAGGAAAAGAAATTCGTAACAGTAGGTAATGGATTAATAACTTTAAACCATAACCAATTCGAATTAGAAGGAGAAATAAATAGAAGTGCATTCTTAAAATCATTTAACATTGATTTATATCCTATCCTTCCATTCAAACCTGGAAGTCACTTTGAAATTCAAGATGGAAAAGACATTTATCGCATTATTTTAAAACACAAAGAAAATACTGCAAAATGGATATCATCGTTAGAAATTTTAAATAGATTACACCAAGAAAGCAAAAAAGAAAAACAACCTGTAAAATAGGTTGTTTTTTTATTTTGTTTTATATTTTTTATATGTTCTAATTAACTCGTTTGCAACTAATTCATTAGGCATTAAGAAATATCGTTTTTTATTGTTTTTGTTTCGATAAATAACAGTACTCTTATTTGATTTTAATCTTA
>JAFPDB010000310.1 GCA_017390085.1 Bacteroidales bacterium
CGAGGGGCCTCCCCACCACAATAAAACAGAAGCCGTGTCCACCATACAGTCACGGCTTCTCCTTTTCCACCTTTTTGCCACAAATCGCGCCACATGCCATCCATCAAAACTTGGATTGAAGCCTTCCGGCTCCGCACTCTCCCGCTCTCGTTCGCTCTCGTCCTGACCGGCTCCGCAATCGCCATCCAAAACGGATGCTTCTCCCCGACCATTTTCGCCCTCGAGCTCACCACCACCCTTTTCCTCCAAATACTCTCCAACCTGAGCAACGACTACGGCGACACCGTCCATGGTGCCGACAATGCCACGCGCACAGGCCCACAACGAGCCGTCCAAAGCGGAGCAATCTCCCTAAAATCAATGAGAATAGCCATTCTCATTTTCAGCCTCCTCTCCCTCTTTTCCGGGATCGCTTTGCTCCTCGCCAGCTACACCAACATCGGCTTCAGCGGCATGGCCGCGCTCTTCATCATCGGCCTGCTCTGCATAGCCGCGGCCATAACCTACACTTGCGGCAAGCACGCCTACGGCTACGCCGGACTTGGCGACCTTAGCGTCTTCATCTTCTTCGGTCTCGTCGGGGTCTGCGGATGCTTCTTCCTCCATTCGGGAACCCTTCTACCGCAATCCCTGATTCCAGCCTCGGCAATCGGGCTGCTTTCCATAGCAGTGCTCAACATGAACAACATCCGCGACATGGAGAGCGACGCCGTCGCCGGCAAACGTTCCGTACCGCTCATTATAGGTCGACGTAATGCAAAAATATACCACCTCCTCGTCATCCTCGTCGCCATCTCACTCACTGCCACATACTTAGCCTCTTATTGCACACCCATACAATGGCTTTGCGCCATCCCTGCGCTCCCTTTGACGCTCAACGCCATTCGGACACTAAAGAACGACTCCCCCGCTTTTTTCGACTCCCAACTCAAAATCATCAGCATATCAACTTTCCTCTTAGCGACAATTTTTTTCCTCACAAGTCGATAATTTTCACCCCCTTTATAAACCCACGTCTCCATAAAACCAACGCAATTTCCTAATTTTGCAAAATGCCTATTGCGCACAACATTAATCTAAGAGCTTCAAAATGAAAATCGGCACTAACCGGATATCGCTAATCGCGGCCTGCATCACACTCATACTCACCATCACTTCGTGCATCCCGCAAAAGCATATAGTCCTCGTTCAAGACGCCATTCCCGAAGAGTCAACCTTCCAAACCACACAAGAAATCACAGAGAGATACGTCCTGAAACCAAACGACTACCTGTACATCAGCGTATCCACCCCAAACGCCGAACTCTCAACTTTCTATAACCCGCAATCCGGCCAGGCCGTATCCGGCACCGGCGAACGCCTCCAACAGTTCTACTACTACGGCCTCGACGACGACTGCTGCATCGACTTCCCCGTCACGGGACGCATCGACCTCAAAGGCTGCAACCTGCGAGAGGCCAAACAAAGAATCCACGAAGCCATATCAAAAACCCTTACGGGCTTCACGCTCATCGTCAGGCTCGCAACAAACACCTTCTCAATCCTCGGCGAGGTGAACAAGCAAGGGCAACACACCATGTCGCGCGACCAGATGACCATTTTCGACGCCATATCCATGGCTGGCGGATTCACCTCCTACGCCAAACGCCGGGAGGTCAAAATCCTGCGCCGAGACGAAAACGGACTCGTATCCGTACACGTCCTCGACCTCACAAAAGGAAACTCTATGGAGTCCGACTACTACTACATCTACCCCAACGACGTCATATACGTAAGACCTATGTGGTTCAAGATGTTCGGATTCGGTGAGATATTCTCCCTCTCGCTCGTGACGTCCCTCGTGACGCTCTACCTCCTCATAGCCCAGCTCTAAACCAACTCCCAAATGGAAAACAAGAACTACCCGCAGCAAGAAAGCGGGGAAGAAAACATAATCCCATTCCTCGACCTCAAAAAGCTACTGTCCGATGTCATAAGGTTCTGGTGGCTCTTCGTCCTATCCGTGGCCGTCGTCTTCCTTGGGCTTAAGGTTTACCACCGCTATTCGCCGCTCGTCTACTCCGCCGAAGCCACAGTCATTGTCGACATCGTCGGCAAAGCCGGCCGAAACACCGACTTCACCCAAGGAGTCGTACTCGGACAAGGAATGCGCAACTTCGACAACCAGTTGGCAATCCTCGGCTCGCGAAGCCTCATCACCGACGCCGTGAACGACATGGGCATCTTCATCTCCTACTACACCGAGGGGCGCATCAGGACAAACGAGCTGTACAAGCAAAACGCCTTCATGATCATCATGGACTCCACACACGTCCAGCCCGTCAACGCAAGAATCAACATCATCCCGCAAGACCAGACCTCTTTCACCATTAGCGTCAACGCTAAAGCGGTCACACTCTACAACTACCACGAACGGAGCGAAATAGGCAAGATGGAAAACATCGATTTCAACGACACTTTCCTCTACGGCCAACCAATCATCACACCTTGGTGCGCATTCACTATCGTATGCCAAAAACCAATCGAGAGCCAAATCTACGCCATATTCCACAACCCGGACGACCTCGTCAGGAGATTCTCCTCTGCCCTCACAATATCCAACGACAAAAAATCCGAATCCTCCGTCGTAACCCTAAGCGTCACCGGAACTAACGCCCAAAAGAACATCGACTTCCTCAACACCCTGATCCGGGGCTACATCAACGACAATCTCCACCAGAAAAACGAGATGTCGGAGAACACCATCAGTTTCATCGAGAGCCAACTTGCCGTCCTGCAAGACACACTCAGCCGCGTCGAAGCCGAGCTCAGCGTCTTCCGCTCGCAAAACGGCATACAAGACGACCTCTCGAGCAAAGGAGTGGAACTCGCGGCCGAAATCAAGGAGTACGACAAAGACCTCAAACAACTCCAATTGGAGAGCGTCTACTACGAGTACCTCGACAAATACTTCAGCTCCGACACCATCCTCAAAGGCAATATCGCACCTGCCACATTCCCCACGCAACGCCCCGTCATATCGAAACTCCTCGACGAAATCCTCGCGCTCAACTCCAAAAAGCAAATCTACCGCGACACATACGGCAAAGAGGGCAACCCAATGTACGAGGCCATCAACGCCGAACTCAACATCGCGCGAAACACCCTCCTGACCAGCATCAAGAGCCACAAGAAAATGGTTCAGGACAACATCGCCGAGATTCAAAGCAAAATCAACAATTTCAGCTTCGAAGTCGCCCAACTCCCTGAGAAAGAGCGTCGCTTGCTCGGAATCGACCGCAAGTTCAATCTCAACAACGACGTCTTCAACTACCTCATGCGCAAACGAGCCGAGGCACAAATCCAAAGGGCATCCAATACGTCCGACCACAAAATACTCGACTCAGCGAGAACAACAGGCATCGTAAGCCCCAAAACCCAACGAGACCAGTCGGTCGGTCTCGCCGCCGCCATCCTCCTGCCGCTTCTTTTCCTCGTCCTCCGACAAATCATCGACAATAAGGTTC
>JAFPDB010000311.1 GCA_017390085.1 Bacteroidales bacterium
CGGGAGTCGCACCATATGATGGACGGGCGAAGCACGTTCATCTCTTTGTCGACGCAGACGAGGCCGTGCATCTGATACGAGATGCCTATCGCCTTGACGTCGGCGCTCTTGGCTCCGCTCTCCGCCATGACCGCGCCTACCGATTGTTTCAGATAATCCCACCACGATTGGGGGTCTTGCTCAGCCCAGCCGGGCTTTGGGGCTGATATTTTGGCCTCGCTTTTGGGAAAGAAAGCCGACGATACGCATTTGCCACTGTCTATCGACACGAGGCTCGCTTTGACGGAAGAGCTTCCGACATCTACGCCAAGGAGATACATTGTGATTATTTGTTTTGTTACTTCTTAATATTTGATGAGCCCGTTGTTTTCTACAGCGATGAGCGGACTATCATTTTGGATTCGACGCACTCGTTCATTCCGGAGTCGTGCGTCACGAATTGCGCGGCAAGCGAACCCATTTTCTCGAAATCCGTCGAGAAGACCGTTATGCCCTTGTCGATGAATTTCTTCATTGGGGTCTCGTTGTATGAAATTACTCCAACGTCTACGCCCGTCTCATAACCTTTTTCCCGGCATTGCTCCAAAATCTTGCCAAGCATTCTGTCCGAAACCGTGATGTAGGCGCGTCCCTTCTGAATGTCCAGTGCCTCGGGGTTACGCTCCACGTAGTGAGGGATGTTGTGCAGGCGGCAGAATCGCTCGAAACTGATGACAGATTGAAACGGGTGGTACGTGTAGTCGGGATATAGGAAGTGGAAAGAGTCGTACTTCTCTATCTTGTCGCGGACGCTCTCCAATCCATTGGCCAAAGCCGTGCCAAAGTCTTGATACACAACGTTTGAGCCTACGGTCGAGAATAGGTTCCAGTCAATAATCAGGAGCCTTTCGCGCGGGATGCGAGCCAGGAGGCGCTCCGTTTCTTCCGACAGGAAAGGCATGATGATGTATTTGCTATAGCGCCCGATGCTGTCCTCAATCAGCTTGCGGAAGAGGCGGGGGTTGTAGTGGTGGAAGTTCACGTCGGCAATTACGTCGCGGGGCAGGTTGCGGAAGAAGCTGTCGTAAAGCACCTCCTTGTAGGCCTTGAACGTGTCGAGGAAAACGAATACCTTAGTTATATGGTCGGCAATGAAGTATCCTTTGCCGGGATGGCTCATCACTACGCCCTGCTCGCGCAATAGGCTGTACGCCTTAAAAACGGTGTCGCGCGAGAGGTTGAATTGTTCGCAAATGAGGCTGACCGACGGGAGGCTCTCGCCCGTGCGAAGCTTTCCTTCCGATATGGCGTTCTTGACCGCTTCGGCCAATGACCTGAACTTGGGTGCGCTGGCTTCGCTATCAATATTTAGGTTTATTTCTGCCACGTCTTTACCGTTCTGTTCTGTTCGTTGCGCAAATATAAATAAGATTATTAAACGGTGAAACGTTTCGGCGAAAAAAAAGCATACCACCGACGATTTTTTTCTCTTCAATCGCGAGGCCTGTATGACATATTGTATGAGGCGGCTTGCCGATGCCTAATTGCGCGCTTTATTAGCCCAAATGGGCTTTAGCGTGTGATTTTTTTACCTATTTTTGCCGAATAATAACACCGAACTATCCCTAATGTACAGAATTGGATTGGATGTCGGCTCGACGACAGCCAAAATCGTTGTCCTTGATCAGCAGGGCGACGTCAAGTATACATCCTATAGGCGCCATCAGGCAAATGTGCCCGCGGCAATTGAGGCTTTCCTCGCTGAGCTCGCCGCGACAATCCATCCTTCCGATAAGTTTACTTTATCAATAACGGGATCCGTCGGCTTAGGAGTAGCCGAGAGGTATGGCGTAAACTTCGTCCAAGAGGTCGTGGCGGCAGCGGAGTTCACCAAGACCGTCCACCCCGATGTCGCAACCATTATAGATATAGGTGGCGAGGACGCCAAAATCGTCTACATCCGCGACGGCAAGGTGACCGACCTCCGCATGAACGGCAACTGCGCCGGCGGAACGGGCGCCTTTATCGACCAGATGGCGCTATGCCTCGGTGTCGACGTTACGGATCTCGACGGCCTAGCGCAACGAAGCACGGCTCTTTACCCCATCGCGTCGAGGTGTGGCGTCTTCTCCAAGACCGATATTCAGAACCTCATAGCCCGCAACGTCCCCAAGACCGACATCGCGGCCTCCATTTTCCGCGCCGTAGCGGTACAGACCGCAAGCACGCTCAGCCACGGTTGTGAGATTAAGCCGAAGGTGCTTCTCTGCGGCGGCCCTCTCACTTTTATCCCCTCGCTCCGCAAGGCGCTGGCCGACTATTTTGGCTACTCTCTCGAAAACGACTTCGTCATTGAAGAGTACGCCAACGTCATCCCGGCTTGGGGAACGGCTTTGGCCAATTGCGACGCCGAGCCCTTCACCATGGCTTCGCTCCACGAGCTCCTCACGTCTCCGGCTCCGGAGAAGAAAACGACAGAGAATCAGGCACATCATAACAAGACGACTATTGAGATTGCCCCAATCTTCACGTCGGAGGAGGACTACCTCTCTTGGAAAGCCGATAAGGCGAAAAACTACGTCCCCGTAGTCGACGTGAGCAGGGCCACCAAGCGCAATTTCCTTGGCATCGACTCAGGCTCCACAACAACCAAGATTGTGGTTATCAACGAGAACGGGGAGATTATCTTCAAGTACTACGCCCACAATGGCGGCGACCCCATCGACGCCGTTAAGCACGGGCTGAGCAAGCTCACCCAGCGCGCCAAGGAGGAGAACGTAGAAGTCCGCATAACGGGCGGTTGCTCAACGGGTTATGGAGAGGATCTCATCAAGGCTGCTTTCTCTCTCGACCACGGAATGGTCGAGACCATGGCTCACTACGTGGCCGCCCACGCCATGTGTCCCGATGTGTCGTTCATTCTCGACATTGGTGGCCAGGACATGAAGGCCACATACGTTGACCACGGCGCCCTCACCCGAATGGAACTCAACGAGGCTTGTTCGTCGGGCTGCGGCTCTTTTATTGAGACTTTCGCGCAGACACTCGGGTGCGACATCTCGGATTTCGTCGTGAAGGCTTGTCAAAGCCAGAAACCCTCCGACCTCGGCACCCGATGCACGGTCTTCATGAATTCCAAGGTCAAGCAGGTTTTGCGCGAGGGCGCATCCGTGGCCGACATAGCTGCCGGTCTTGCCTATTCTGTCGTCAAGAACTGCCTCTTCAAGGTCTTGAAGCTCAAGAACTACGACGAGCTTGGACAGAATATCGTGCTTCAGGGAGGCACGATGCGAAACGACTCCATCGTCAAGGCCTTCGAGAACCTCACGGGGCGCACCGTCTACTGCAACAACGTGCCGGAGCTCATGGGAGCGTATGGTTGCGCTCTCCATGCCCAACGTTTGGCGGAAGGTGTCGAGAGCGAGGGGCGCCCGGTCGACGAGTTCCTAATCGCCGCGAGCTTCGACCAGAAGGCCTTAATGTGCCATGGCTGTGAGAACCAGTGCCGCATAACGCAATACAAGTTCAAAAACGGCGGCATATACTTCTCGGGCAATAAATGCGAGAAGGTCTTCACCAACGGAAAGGCTTCCGACAAGGCCGGCGTGGACATGAGCGTCTACAAGTACCACGCCCTCT
This sequence comes from Bacteroidales bacterium, assembly GCA_017390085.1. GTDB lineage: Bacteria > Bacteroidota > Bacteroidia > Bacteroidales > Marinilabiliaceae > W3P20-009. Next base: position 3,619 of record JAFPDB010000311.1, read on the forward strand.
TCGACCGC
>JAFPDB010000312.1 GCA_017390085.1 Bacteroidales bacterium
CCTTCACCATCCAGGTCGAAGCCAATGTCGAGCCGACTGTCTCCACCACCGCCGACTGGCTCCACGTCGCCAAACCTGAAATCGCCGACAACCTATACAAATACGCAGTCACTTCCGACGCCAACACCGCAACGCAAGTCCGCAACGCCACAGTCGACGTGACCTACGCCCCAACCAATTTCAAAGCCTCCGTCTCCGTCAAGCAAGATGCCGCCGAAAAGTCAGATAACCCCGTCGCCCCCGTCGACCCTGTCGAGCCCGCCGACCCGATCGACATCATCGCAGCCATGGGCATGGGCTGGAACCTCGGCAACAACCTCGACGCCCACGTCAACGGCACTTCCAACGAGACCAGCTGGGGCAACAAAGCCTGCACGCAAGAGACCATGAACGCCGTTCGTAACGCCGGTTTCCGCACCGTCCGAATCCCAGTAACATGGCTTGGCCACGTCTCTGGATCTTCCGACAACTATAAGATCGACGACGTTTGGCTCGACCGTGTAGCCGAGGTCGTCTCCTACGCCGAGAAGGCAGGCCTCTACGCCATAATCAACATCCACCACGACGGCGCCGACTCTAAATACTGGCTCGACATCAAGAACGCGGCAACATCCTCCTACACCAACGGAAAGGTCAAGGACCAACTCACCTCCATGTGGACGCAAATTGCCAACAAGTTCGCCGACAAAGGTGACTTCCTCATCTTCGAGACACTCAACGAGATTCACGACGGAGGATGGGGCTGGGGCGCCAACCGTTCCGACAACGGTGCCCAATACGCAACCCTCAACGAGTGGAACCAAGTCGCCGTCGACGCCATACGCGCGACGGGCGGCAACAACGCCACCCGCTACATAGGAGTCCCCGGCTACGTCTGCAACCCCGACCTCACTCTCGAGCAACTCGTCATCCCAAACGACCCAGCAGGAAGGATTCTCGTAGCCGTCCACGACTACGACCCCAACGAGTACACACTCGAAGCCAAATACAACGCCTGGGGACACCTCGCCACATCTTCCGACAACGCCCCCAAAGAGAACGAGTCCCAAATCACCAACACCTTCAAGAAGCTCAAGGAGAAATACGTCGACGCGGGCCTAGGCGTCTACATTGGCGAGATCGGATGCGTACACCGCTCCTCCACACGTGCCGAAGCCTTCCGCAAGTACTATCTCGAGTACGTCTGCAAAGCAGCTAAAACCTATGGCCTCGCGCCAATCTATTGGGACAACGGATCGGCTGGAGCGGGCAGAGAATGCTCCGGCCTCCTCAACCACGTCACGGGCGAGTACCTCAACAACGGCAAGGAAATTGTCGACGTCATGGTCAACGCAATCGAATCCACCGATCCCGACTACACCCTCGAGAGCGTCTACAACAATACAAAAATCGACTAATGAAAACCATACATAAACTCCATGTCGCGCTCTTGTGCTGCGTGGCCGCCCTCACCTCCTGCACGGCCTGCTCCGACGACGGCGGCGACGACGACGGCGGAGGAGCCGCACCCTCCTCAGGACTCCAACTCCTCGACGAGGCGACCACGCTCACCATCGACCCCGAGGGCGGTTCGCAAAGCGTCATACTGAAACTCCCGACCCTCACAACCACCGTCACGGCCACCACATCCGCCGATTGGCTCACCGCAGCCAAAGGCCTCTCACCCGCCTCCGGCCAGCAAAAATGGACCGTCTCGGCACCCAAGAACGAGACCGGAAAAGAGCGAACGGCCACGGTCGATTTCCTCGCCTCCGGCTACGACTCCCCGCTCACCGTCACTTTCATTCAGCCGCGACTTCTCTCCGTCGACGAGCAGATGCCCAGCAACGCCAAGGCCCTCATCGCGAAAATCCACGCGGGAATCAACATCGGCAACACTCTTGAAGTCCCCGACCACGACGACGAGACGGCCGAGACCAAATGGGGCAACCCGCGCGTCAACGTCGAATATATCGCAGGCCTCAAAGCCTTGGGCTTCAATGCCGTCCGAATCCCTTGCGCCATGCACTCACACCAGACCGACACCGAGAGCCATATCATAAGCGAAGCATGGATCAAACGCATCAAGGAGGTCGTAGGCTATTGCATCGACAACGACATGTACGTCGTCCTAAATAGCCATTGGGACACCGGATGGCTCGAAGACAATATCTTCAACCCCGCCAAGAAAAAGTCAATACTTGCCGAGCAGACCGCCATCTGGACACAAGTGGCCGAGGCGTTCAGGTCCTACGACGAGCACCTCATCTTCGCCGGGGCCAACGAGCCGGGAATGAACGAGACCAGCAGCCAAGGCCAAAGCTGGGAGAAAGACCCGAGCGCCCTCGCGCGCCTCGTCGAATACGAGCAGGCATTCATCGACGCCGTAAGGGCCACGGGCGGCAACAACACCAAAAGGTGCCTCGTCTTCCAAGGCCTCGGGACCGACATCTCCCATACCGCCCAATACATGGGCAACATCCCCATCGACCCCGCCAACCCCGACGGACGACTCATCGCCGAAGTCCACTTCTACGAGCCTTACCCGTGGGCCCTCATGACCGAAGACGCCTCTTGGGGCAAAACATTCTTCTACTGGGGAGAGGGCAACCACAAAGACGGCTCCGCCCACAACCCCACATGGGGTGAGGAAAGCCACGTCAAGAGCCAAATGGCCTCCATAAAGTCCAAATTCGTCGACGCCGGAATCCCCGTCATCATTGGAGAGTACTCTTCACGAATCCTCTCCAAAAGCACCGACGACGAGAAGCTCGACCTCGACCTCCACCAGAAGAGCCGCGCATACTACAATCAGGTCGTCACCCGAGAGGCCAAGAACAACGGCTGCGCCCCCTTCTATTGGGAGACTGGTCAAGAAATCAACCGCCAAACTGGAGAGGCGAAAAACCAATTTGCCATCGACGGCATAATGGCTGGCGCCGACGAAGGCAAATACCCCTTCTGACGCGCTTCAAACAAAGCCAAAGGCATCCGCAGGGAGGTAGCCCAGAGCCGCCTCCCTGCTTTTTTCACCTCTTTTCGCGCATAAAACCCACATCACATCTTGCCAAACAAGAAAAATTATC
>JAFPDB010000313.1 GCA_017390085.1 Bacteroidales bacterium
ATTGACTCCGAGGTAGACGGCCACAACGGCGAGGCAAATCTCGACGCCCGCGGCGACGCCCACGAGCCTCATCTGGAGCTTGCGCCTCTTGAAGAGGAAAAGGCCGGCGAGGTTGAGGGCCAACGCCGCGACGACAATCACCGCCACGGGAATCAAGCCGCGGACGAGCGGCTCCGCGCACCCGGGGGTCACGTCCCAGACGCCGTCCCAACGCAGCTCGATAAGGCCTTTAGCACTGCTATACATATCGATGGGCCAAAAGATCAGGCTGGCCACGAGGGCCATGGCCACGAGAATGAAAATGCTCTGGATTCTTTGTATCATTTATAAAAAAGTGTGAGTTCTTGATTGGCTACCCTACAAAAGTAAAACAAAACAAGGCTTTTGCCACACGGGTCGAGCCTTTTTTACAGGCTGATAATAATAACCTCTGAGAAAAATGTTTAACTTAGGGTGAATTTTTTCCTCCCACGCAATTCATAACCAGCCCTCAATAAAACCTAACATACATTATTGATGTTGAAGACTTTTCATGTCAATTACAAGACCGAGTATGGCGACGCCGTCCTGATTGAAATGCGCGAAAGCACCGAGGCGCCCGTCCAGATGGCGGAGATGCAATGCGACTCTGAAGGCAATTGCGAGTTCAAATCGGAAAACAAGAATTTCTTCCAATACCGGTACGCCGTCAGGATGCGCGACGGCTTGATTGAGGAACGCCATTGGCGATTCTCGCCCAACGTCAAGGGCGATGTCGACGTATACGACACGTGGCGTAGCCCCGAGAGCGCGACCGACGCCCTTGCCGCATCGGCTTTCAGCAGCGCCGTGTTCCGCCCCGAGGCCGACGCCGTGCCCAAGCCCCCAAAACAGGGGTCCGTGGTGGTCGTGCTCATCGAGCCGCGCGTCGGCAAGGACGAGGAGATACGCGTCGTAGCCAAGCAGTTTGTCAACTGGAACACGCAACAGGCCATCAAGATGCAGTGCTGCCGCGACTTCGCATGGGTATGGGACATGGGCGCCCTCCCCATAATGAAAGAGGTCGAGTTCAAATTCTGCATTTGGGACACCAAGAACGATTGCTTCAAGCGTTATGAGGACGGCATGAACCGCCACGTCAACGTCAAGCCCGGCAAGACGCAGGTCTACACCTACAACGGTTTCAACTATGGCGACTTGTGGAGGGCGGCCGGCGTGGCAGTCCCCGTCTTCTCGCTCCGCAGCCATAAGGGGCGCGGCTGCGGCGAGTTCCTCGACCTCAAGCCCCTGGCCGACTGGTGCGAGCAAGCCCACCTGCGCGTCATCCAGCTCCTGCCCATCAACGACACCACGGCCGAGCGCAAGTGGCGCGACTCATACCCCTACAACGCCATTTCGATCATGGCCCTGCACCCGAGCTACATCTCCGTCGACGAAGTGTATGACTTCTACGGCAAGCGGATGAGCAGCATAGAGCGCGAGACGGGCCTCTACCTCAACGACACCGTAGGCCTCGACTACAACAGGACGCGCGACTGGAAGGACCACAACCTCCGGACGCTTTTCGAGTCCGTGACAAAAGAGTTCGCCGATGCCCCAGCCACCAAAGAGTACATGGCCGCCAACGCCTCGTGGATCAAAGGCTACGCCGCCTTCGCCACCCTCCGCGACAAGTATGGCACACCAAACTTCAACAAGTGGCCGGACAACAACAAGTACGACGCCAAGGCCGTCGAGGCGATGTTCTCTCCCAAATCGCCAGACTACGCCAACGTCATGTACCGCGTCTTCCTCCAGTTCCACCTCGAGAGGCAGCTGCGCGAAGCCATCGACTACGTCCATAAGAAGGGCATCGCCATAAAAGGCGACCTCCCAATCGGCATAAACCCCCACTCCGTGGAGGCGTGGACCGAGCCGGAGCTATTCGACTTCGGACTCCAGGCCGGCGCCCCCCCCGACTTCTTCTCCCGCGACGGACAGAACTGG
>JAFPDB010000314.1 GCA_017390085.1 Bacteroidales bacterium
ACCATCATCATAATGACCTCCAATGCCGGGGCGCGTTTCGCCACAGGCAAAGGACTTGGCTTCGGAGCCAATAGCGAAAAGAGCGAGGTCATGGGGGCTGAACTCAAAAGGGTCTTCGCACCAGAGTTCCTCAACAGGCTCACCCAAATCGTCGCTTTCCACGACATGAGCCGCGACATGGCCGTCCGAATCCTCGACCGCAAAGTCGCCGACCTGCAAAACATCCTCGCCAAGAAACGAAACGTCTCTTTCGAACTCTCGCCCGAGGCACGCGACTTCCTGCTCGGAGAAGGCTTCTCCGCACACTACGGAGCACGAGAGATGGACCGCTCCATTGGCAAGTTCCTCAAACCCGCGCTCATGGAGGCGCTGCTTTTCGGCCCTGCCAACGACGGCGACACGCTAATCGTCGAGAAAACAACCGACAAACTGATAGCTTCCGTCAAAAACTGAACCCCAAAAAGTTTACTAACTGACAACATAAAAGTCATAGCAATGAAACCAACACTTTTCGTCCTCGCTGCCGGAATGGGCAGCCGCTACGGAGGTCTCAAACAGCTCGACGGTCTCGGCCCAAACGGCGAGACAATCATGGACTACTCCATCTTCGACGCCATACGAGGAGGCTTCGGAAAGGTCGTCTTTGTAATCCGAAAGGACTTTGAGGATGCCTTCCGCGAGAAGGTTCTCTCCAAATACGAGGGACACATCCCGACCGAACTCGTCTTCCAGAGCATAAACGACCTACCTGAAGGATTCACCTGCCCCGAGGGCCGCCAAAAACCATGGGGCACCAACCACGCCGTCCTCATGGGAAAAGACGTCATCAAAGAGCCTTTCGCCGTCATCAATGCCGACGATTTCTACGGACGAGACACTTTCGCCGTCATCGGCAAATTCCTCTCCAACCTCCCGCAGGACTCCAAAAACGACTACTGCATGGTCGGATTCCGAGTCGGCAACACGCTCAGCGAGAGCGGCACCGTCGCACGTGGCATCTGCTCCACCGATCCCGACGGCAACCTCACCACCGTCGTCGAGCGTACCGAGATCCAAAGGGTCGAAGGCCCCGTCTGCTACAAAGACGAGCAGGGAGCATGGATCCCCGTACCCGACAACACTCCCGTCTCCATGAACGTCTGGGGATTCACTCCCGACTATTTCGACCATAGCGAGGCATATTTCAAGGAGTTCCTTTCCGACCCCAAGAACATGTCCAACCTCAAGGCCGAGTTCTTCATCCCCCTCATGGTCAATAAGCTCATCAACGACAAGACCGCGACCGTAAAGGTTCTCGACACCACCAGCCACTGGTTCGGAGTCACCTACGCTGCCGATCGACAAGGTGTCGTCGACAAGATTCAAGACCTCATCGACAAGGGAGAATACCCCGCAAAACTATTCTAAAGGGCTTCACCCCCTGCTGATCACACAAGGCTGGCGGCCTCCACCCGCCAGCCTTTTCACATACTCCTCACTTTCCGATACCCTCAGTCTGTAAGTGGTCGATACCCTCCCATAAATGGCCAAAACCCATTCTGCTTAATACTAATCCAATGAAATCCAAATACTTGTGCCTTTTCGTCGGACGAGGGCAGATGGTTGTCAAGACCTCCGCCGACGCGCCCGCCCTCCCAACTCTTGACGAACTCGCCGACTCTCTCCCAGCCGGCACAAAAACCATAACCGTCCATACCGGAGAGGCCGACATCGAGGCCGCCCACCTCCCTCAGTGGCAATCAGCCAACCCCGAATTCAGTGCCGAAGACTTCCGGCCGCTCTTCCTCACCATGCCGCATCCCGCCTTCGCCGCGGCTTGCAAGGCCAAACAGATGGTCTTTTGGGATGAGCAGAGCCGCTTCTGTCCCGAGTGCGGCTCGCCTCTTCAGCCACTCACCGACATATCCAAAAAATGCCCCGAGTGCGGCCACGAGACCTACCCCCCCATCTCGCCGGCCATCATCGTCCGAGTCGAGCGAGGACAGGATGAGATACTCATGGTCCGTGCCCGCAATTTCCGCGACGACCACTATGGGCTCGTGGCGGGCTTTGTCGAGGTGGGAGAGAGCCTTGAGGAGTGCGTCCGCCGCGAGGTCCGTGAGGAGACGGGCCTCGAAATCACAGACATAAAGTATTGGGGTAGCCAACCATGGCCCTTCCCGTCTGGCCTCATGGTCGGTTTCGTCGCGCAATACGCCGGAGGCCAAATCAAGATTCAGCAGGAGGAGCTTATCGACGCGCGCTTCTTCCGCCGTGGTCAACTTCCTGCCCTGCCGGGCAAAATGAGCATAGCCCGACAGCTCATCGACGAGTGGACAGGCCAACCTTAACCCCATCACCCAATCCCACTCACCAAACGCGAACGGCCTCCCGACCCCACGGCAAAAGCCACCCGCAAAAACAAGCATCGCCCGCCTGCTCACCTGCGAGCCGACGGGCGATGCCCCACAATAGAGCTGATACTTCAGCCTACAAGTCTATTATGTTATTCCGTATGCCGAACCTGATTATATCAACAGTCGTCTTCAGATTCAACTTTTGCATTATATGATTCTTATGGCTCTCAACAGTACGGACGCTCAAAAACAGCTTATCCGCAATATCCTTATTGCTCATGTTGCTGCCCCATAGCTTCAAAATCTCAATCTGACGCGAGCTCAGGGCCTCAATCGCGGGCGCGGGCTTAGCCTTATTCTGACCCTCGCGGCTGACCACACCGTCCACATACTTCACTACCAAAACGTCAGTTATCGACTTGCTAAAATACTCAAAACCGCCACGGACAGTCCTTATCGCCAATCGCAACTCGTTCACGT
>JAFPDB010000006.1 GCA_017390085.1 Bacteroidales bacterium
ATTCTTCACGGCGAAAAGAATCTTGACTTCCGCGACCTTACGCCCTTATACATCCGCAAGTTCCTCGTGTGGCACGGCACTCTTCAAGAGACCCTCGATGCGGCGGAGACAAAAGACTGTGACTACATCCACTTCCACAACAACAGCAACACATGGTTTCTCGATGTCAAGATAGGTGACATATTCATCTTTGGTGTTCATCCGCAAGGCATCCCCATCCTGCACAGGTATGGTTGCCACGATTATGACGAGGCGGCGGAAGAGTATGCGCACAAATCCGTGGACGACCCTGACATTCCGTTCCTATTCGCGTTTGAGCTGAAGGGAGTCGTGAACACATCGCTCTGCCCCATTTCAGAAGTTGAGCAGAAGGGCAGAAAAAAGGTAATCAGGGTATTAAAGTAGGCGAAGCGTGGGCGTCGTCGGGCAAGAGGACTGCGTCGCCGTCGGCTAAACAAGCTTTCTTATTTTTAAAGTTACGGCTTGGTTCAATCGCTTGACTCCTTGCAGGAGAGGGCGTTGCCGACGTGCCTTTATTGGAGTTTGCCGTCGTTGAAAACTTCAATCTTGGCATCTGGGAATGAGGCGGCCACATTGTGGGCAGCCATGAAGGCTTGGGCATCGGACTCGGTGGCGAAGGGAACGACAATGTATTGGTATCGCCCGTCGTAGCAATATTCAAGCACCCTCTTATCGGCAATGGAGACTGGCACGTCGATGGGGTCTTTGGACTTGGTGAGGCAAATGGCGGCTACACGCCCCCTCATTACGCTGGAAGCAGAATTTAGATCGGAGAAATAGATTTGTTTGCCGCCGAATTTGAACGCCGAGATGTTGATGTATCGCGCCGGGTTGAGACGTATGTCGACCAAAAGCCTATTAAGGTTTTCGGAAATGGCCAGGATGTTCTCGTAGAGCCTGTCGTCTTTGACGACTTTGGAGATGTTGCCGTTGGCGGCGAGTAGGGACGACGTCGTGGCGAGTAGCGTGTCGAGATGTGCGACGGTGCCTCCGAGACCAGCGTTGGCGAGTTCGGACGATATGGCCGCCATATTGAACATGAGAGTGTCGATACGTCCGTTTTGTTGGCTGAGCGCCGCCATGAACTTATCGGCAGAAGCCAGTGTCGCATTGACCGCGCCTTGCGCTGAAGTCATGGCAGCAAGGTTGCCGCTCATAATCTCAATGTTTCGCATGGCCACATCCATGCGTCGGATTGCGTCGTCGATGTATAAGCGGTTCTGATCGGCAAGAATGGTGTCGATGCTTCGCATTACGTTGTCGGCGCTTCGCATGAGGGCCGTGGCGTCGTCCTTAACAGGAATGAGCTCATCGAGAATGCCTCCCATCACCGACGACGCGATGGAATCTCCCGAGCTTGCCATTTCGGGGCTGCGCCCGAGAATCAGCTCGACGCCCTTGCCGCCAAGCAGGTCGGTGCTGACGATGACGGCACGGCTGTCGACGGGGACGTCGATTGACTTTTCGAGAGAAAACGTGACGGCGAAGAGCTTATTGGTGCCGACGGCCTCCTGGTTTATGTCTATTTCCTTGACGGAGCCGACTTTGAATCCTTGATATATGACGGGGCTGGAGTCGGTGAGACCGTCGACGTTGGCGTAATAGGCCTTAAGGGTGGCACCTGACGAAAGGAGGTTCTTGCCTTTAAGGTAGTTGAGGCCGACGTAGAGGATGGCGAAAGCGCCGATGGCGAAAATTCCAATCTTGATATTTCGTTTTTGCTCCGCGTTCATCGTAGTTGTCGTTTACTTCTTAAGTTTCTTTTTTGCGGAGCGTAGGGATATACGCTCCTTGCCCTCGAAAGCGACGACAAAGCAGTCGGGGTATTTGGTTTCGAGAGCTTCTTTGATTTGTTTAGCCTCTTCTTGTGTTTTGCAGATTCCG
>JAFPDB010000315.1 GCA_017390085.1 Bacteroidales bacterium
AAGACCACTCCGAAATCGACGCCGCCATCGCCACAGACCACATGACACTCCGCGCCACAGAACTCGGGCTCGGGACCTGCTGGGTCTGCAATTTCAACACCGACGAAGTCCGACAGGCCCTACGCCTGCCACAAAACGAGCACCCCGTAGTCCTGCTACCCATCGGCTACCCACACCCCAACGAGATACCCAAACAGAAAAACCGCAAGGCCGCCGAAGACCTTTACGCCTTCGCCTAAAGCCCCCCGCCATGCAGACCGACACACTCATAGACAAGGCCGCAAAGCTCATCGCCAATGCATCCCACGCCATTGTCTTCTCGGGGGCGGGCATCTCCCTCGAAAGCGGAATACCAACCTTCCGCGGCGCAACCAACGGCATCTGGGCCAAATACGACCCCGACGACATCGAGATCTCCAACTTCATGAGAGACCCCGCCAAATCCTGGAAAACAATCAAAGCCTGCTTCTACGACTTCATCAAAGACAAGGACATACAGCCAAACATCGCCCACCGCGTCATCGCCGACCTCCAAAAAGCCGGCATCGTCAAAGCCATCATAACGCAAAACATCGACACCCTACACCAAAGAGCGGGGGCGACCGACGTCATCGAGTTCCACGGCACAACCGCAACCGCCTCCTGCACCAAGTGCGGCCACACCATACCAGCCGGCGAAGTCGACTTCACAGCCCCGATCCCCTCATGCCCCAAATGCAAAGGCCTGCTCAAACCCGACTTCGTCTTCTTCGGGGAAGGCATCCCGCGCAAAGCCCTCGACGACAGTTTCGACCACGCCGCCAAAGCCGACCTCTGCATCGTCGTCGGCACCTCCGCCCAAGTCATGCCAGCCGGCATGATACCCATCAACGTCAAACGCGCAGGCGGAAAAGTCATCGAAATCAACCCCCAAAAATCCGCCGTTACCGACGCCTACTCCGACATCTTCATCCCACTACCCGCAGTAGACGCTTTCACCCGACTTGCAGAAGCCCTCAAACGCGAGAACGTAAAATTTTGATTTACACCCGCAAAACAATAACTTCGCGAGAAATCTTGATAGACAAACTTTTCTAATTATGAAACTTCTTGAAGGCAAGACGGCACTCGTCACAGGTGCCGCACGAGGCATCGGCAAGGCCCTTGCTATCCGCTTTGCCGAGGCCGGAGCCAACATAGCTTTCACCGACCTCGAAATTAACGACGCAGCCAAAGAGACAGAGCAACAAATCGCTGCTCTCGGCGTCAAAGTCAAGGCCTACGCCTCCAACGCCGCCAACTTCGACCAGACTCACGAAGTCGTCTCGCAAATCGTCGCCGACTTCGGCTCCATCGACGTCCTCGTCAACAACGCCGGCATCACCAAAGACGGACTCATGCTCAAAATGACAGAGCAACAGTGGGACGCCGTCCTCACCGTCAACCTCAAATCCGCATTCAACTTCATCCACGCCGTCATCCCCGTCATGAGCAAACAGCGCAAAGGCAGCATCATCAACATGAGCTCCGTTGTCGGCGTCCATGGCAACGCCGGACAGTGCAACTACTCCGCCTCCAAAGCCGGAATGATCGGACTGGCCAAATCCATCGCGCAAGAGATGGGCAAGAGAGGAATCCGCGCCAACGCCATCGCGCCGGGCTTCATCATCACCGCCATGACCGACCAGCTCTCCGACGACGTCAAGAAAGAATGGTACGCCAAAATCCCGCTCCACAGAGGCGGAACGCCTGAAGACATCGCGGACGTCGCACTCTTCCTCGCTTCCGACATGTCATCATACGTCACCGGACAAGTCATACAGGTCGACGGCGGCATGAACATGTAAGAATCTCATTTCTTCATAATAACCCGGGCGGCGCAAGGTATGAAATCAACCTCGCGCCGCTCTCTCATTTCCCGACCAGACGACGAACTCTCCAACACGCCACGACATTATTTATAATCGCTACACGCTATTCGCACAATCCGCCACTACACCATACCATTCGCCAACTCAAATCGTCAATTCGTCAACTCAAACCTGCTAAAAACCGCAACATACGTCACTTGTTCAATTTTGTTACTCTTTTTTCCTAAAAAATTCCTACTTTCGTCATGCTTAGGCACAAACAATGGCAAACAAAGGATTAGCGCTTCTCACTTTCCTCCTCCCACTCGCCATGCTCTTCACCGCTTGCGGTACAAAGAGCGAGAGCGAACACGTCGACGCCTACGAACCCCTGCGATCGCAAATAACCGAATGCGACACCACGGGCTTCGCTAAGTACATCAGCCGCATCCGTAAACTTAAAACCTCCAAATCCGAACTCGCGCAGCTCGACGCCGACATCCTCGCAGCTTGGTATTTCTGCCAAAAGCAGACCAAAGACTCCACACTCTTCTACGCCAACAGGGCCATAGCCACGCTCAACAACGGAATCCTCTCCCCAACCGAGCAAAGAAAGCAAATCGCCGACATGCAGTTCGTCAAAGGCGACGCTTTCTACCACGCCCACCTGGTAGACAGCTGCTACAAGAACCTGCAACTGAGCCTCGACGCCGCGCGAGACGCCTCATACGCCCACCGCATCGTCAAAGTATACGAACTCATCGCCAAGACGGCGCGCAACGTCCACGACTGGCAAGGCACTATCACGCAAATCCGAAAAGCCGAAATAGTCCTCGACACCGTACCACTCTCCGACATCCCGCCAGCCTGCCGGATGAAATCCCTCGCCGAGTGCGCAGGAATCGCCATCGACCTCTGCGGAGTCGACGTGGCAGACCGAATCCTAACCAAAGCCAGCAACCTCTACGACAAGGCCAGCGACCGCTCCAAAATCGCCTACCTCAGGCAGCAAGTCCGACTCCGATTCTTCCTCAACCAATACGCCCAAGCATCCTCGGCCATGAACCGAATCGAGATGCTCGTCGGCAAGACGGGATTCTCACACCTCCAAGCCGACGCCATGGCCTTCCAAGGCCTCGCGCGCTGCCGAATGGGAGAACGCGAATGGGCCGAGCAGTACTGCAAGAAAATCAAAGAGAAAGACCTCACCCCCGAAGGCAAACTCGTCTTCAGGGTCCTGCGCGGCGAGCTTGCAGCTATGCGAAAAGACTACCAGCTCGCCCACAAATTCCTCTTCGACTCCATACCACAACTCTCCACACTCACCCCCTACGACTGGGCGCTCGTCAACGAAAGCCGACGGACATTCTGGATCGTACAAGACAAATACCAGGAAGCCTACACCGTCATGAGCGAGGAAAGGCAAAGGGGAATCGAGATGCAAAACGACGTCTTCGCCTACAACAATCGGCAGCGCGAAGCCGAAATGTTCAGAATCTACAACGACCGCGGCGCTACAGACGACTCCAGGATAGGACCAGCACTCATTATCCTGACGCTCGCCCTCATCGCCATATTCATCACAGCCGCATTCTTCATCAACACCCGATGCCGTGAGCGCGCCACCGTAAAGAAAAACGAAGCCGAGACCCACGACCTCCAAAACGAGCTGCGACGCAAAGTCGAGGAGCTGAAGCAACAAGCCAAATGCCTCGAACGCACCAACAGCCGCATATCCGACAGCATAAGCTACGCCCAACACATACAGCAATCCATCACGCCAAGCCCCGAGTCGCTCAACGACATGCCAATCAACGGCTCCTTCGTCTTCCTCAGCCCACTCGACGTCGTGAGCGGAGACTTCTTCTGGTTCACACTCAAAGGCAACAAACTCATCATCTGCTGCGCCGACTGCACCGGCCACGGCGTACCGGGAGCATTCCTCTCGATGATCGCAGCCACAATCATAAACGGCATCTGCGACCGACTGCCCGAAGACAAACTCGACCCCGCAAATATGCTCGAGATGCTCGACAAATCGCTCGTCGAGAACCTCTCGCACAACCGAATCGACGGCGAAGTCACCAAAGACGGACTCGACGCCTCGCTCGCCGTCCTCGACGTCAACACACACCTCCTCGAAATCTCGGCAGCACGACGACCAGTCATCATCATCAACGGCAGCAACATCTCCACCATCCGAGGCACAAAACGAAGCATTGGCGACGTCGACCCAAAAATCCGCAAACGACGCTTCGAGAAAAACACCATACAAATGGCCCCGGGAGACCTCTTCTACATGTACACCGACGGCTACTCCGACCAATTCGGCGGCCAATTTGGCGAGAAACTCAAAAACTCGCGCATAGAAAAATTCATCGGCTCAATCCGAAACTACAGCATGGACGAGCAAAACCTCACGACCCAAGAAATGTTCATGCAGTGGAAAGGAGACTACCCGCAAACCGACGACGTCCTCTTCATCGGCATCAAGGTCTAAAAACTTAAAGGGCGTAAGGCGACACCCACACACGGCGACACGTCCCA
>JAFPDB010000032.1 GCA_017390085.1 Bacteroidales bacterium
GTAACCGTGTCTGTCACCAACAGTGGCAACGTGGCGGGCCAGGAAGTGGTGCAGTTCTACGTAGGAGACGACAAGGCTTCCGTCATCCGTCCCGTTAAGGAACTCAAACACTTCGAGAAAGTCGCGCTCCAACCAGGAGAGACCAAACAGCTGACATACACGTTGAGCGACGACGACTTGAAGTATTTCGACGAGGCAAAGCACGAGTGGGTGGCCGAGCGCGGCACATTTACCATCCATGTCGGTTCTTCGTCGGCAGACATCCGCGGCAAGGTAAAGTATAACTATTAAGCGACTGGAGAATGAGACCTATCATCAAGATTATTATCGCCATGACCTACATATCTATGAACGCTTGCAGCCCCAAAACGATGGAACAGCGCGTGGAGCAGCTCTACTCCCAGATGAGCCGCGCCGAGCGCGTGGCCCAGCTCAGAAGCATTTACTTATCTGAATTGCTGAAACCCGACGGCACTATCGATGAGGAGAAATGCAAGTTGCTTATCCCCAATGGCATCGGACACATATCCCAGTTCGCGATGGATTTGGGCTTGTCGCCCGACGAGCAACGCGACAGGGTGGCGCGGTTGCAGAAATGGCTCATTGCAAACACGCCCCATCACATTCCCGCCCTCGTTCACGAGGAGGCCCTCACGGGCGTGAACGCCTTGGACGCCACCGTCTACCCCCAGCAAATCGGTCTGGCATGCACATTCAATACTGAGCTGGCCGAGAAGAAAGCACGGCTCACCGCCACCGCCCTGCGCTCCATGGGCGGCACCTTCGCCCTCTCGCCGATGGTCGACGTGGTACGCAATCCGTCGTTCAACCGTCTCGAGGAGTCCTACGGAGAAGACGGCTATCTATCGGCAGCCATGGGAGTAGCCTTCGTCAACGGATTGCAGCACCGAGGCAACCTGCATGAGGGAGTAGCCGCCTGCACCAAGCATTTCCTCGGGTATGGCGGTGGCGGCGACGCTCCGGAGAAGGAACTGATGGAAGACATCCTCTTGCCCCACGAGGCCATCATCCGTACGGCAGGCAGCCAGGCCGTGATGACAGGTTATCATGCCATAGGCGGAACCAAGTGCGTCGCCAACCGGTGGCTGCAACAAGACTTGCTGCGAGGCTACGTCGGATTCGACGGACTCCTTGTGAGCGACTACGGCTCCATCCCTCAGGTCGGCGACACCCTTTCGCCCGTCGCATTGTGCGCGGCGGCAATAAACGCCGGCAACGAAGTGGACTTCCCCAACGGCGACACCTACGCCCATATCCCCGAGGCCATGGACAATGGACTTGTCAGCGAAGAGGACTTGGAAAAGGCGGTTAAGCACGTACTGATGCTGAAAGCCAGACTCGGCATGCTCGAGGGCGACGCCCCACTCTATAGCGAGGGGCATATCGAGTTCGACACAGACGAAGAGCGCGCCACTTCCTATCAGCTTGCCTGTCAGTCCATCGTACTGTTGAAAAACGCGCCAGCCGACGACGGCACGGACGCGATACTCCCACTCAACGCCGAGAAACTTTCACAACTGGGCGGACGCGTGTTCTTGACGGGGCCAAACGCCAATCAGATGTGGGCGCTCGCTGGCGACTACACATTCCAGGCCATGCACTATTTCTGGCAAAAGAAGGAGGAGAGCCCGCTACACCCCAAATATGTGTTCCTGAAAGAAGGCATGGAGCAAAAGATGCCCAATGGAGGCACACTGCTCTACGCGCGCGGATGCGACTGGACCGACGAGCCCGAGACGATTATGGAAAAAGGGGGCGACCCGAGAGTGGCTGCCCAGAAGACCATAGACGACCGCATGGTGGACAGCCGTGAACCGGCAAACTGGGACGAAGCGATACAGATGGCACGCCAATGCGACGTGATTGTAGCCGCTGTGGGCGAGAACGTCATGCTCTGCGGCGAGAACCGCGACCGCACGAAGCTCTCACTCCCCGGACGGCAAGAGGACTACGTCAATGCGCTCGTCGCGACTGGCAAGCCCGTGGTGCTGGTGGTCTTTGGCGGACGCGCACAAGTCATCACCACATTGGCTGACAAATGCGCCGCCGTGCTCCAGGCGTGGTACCCCGGCGAGGAAGGAGGAAACGCCGTGGCGGACATCCTATTCGGCAATGTATCGCCATCGGGCAAACTCACTGTCAGTTATCCCGCAGTCGAAACACATGAGCCGCTATGCTATAGCTATGGTTTGGACAACGACAACAGCATAGCATGGCCCTTCGGCTATGGACTGAGTTATTCCTCGTTCGAATATAGTAACATGCAGATAGACAAGCAAGTAGCCACTACCGACGAGTCGTTCAACCTCAGCGTCGCAGTCAAAAACACTGGCGAGACAGATGCCGATGAAGTGGTCCAGGTATACGTCTCTCCCGCGGACAGCGATTCCCAGCTCAAACCCATCCAGCTCGAAGGCTTCGCAAGAGTA
>JAFPDB010000316.1 GCA_017390085.1 Bacteroidales bacterium
CAAGGCCATCTTCGACGCCTACTGCCGTCGAGGCCGCAATGGCGGCAAGAACGACAACCGTAATATAGTCAAGGAGATGGTCGCCCTCCGCATTGAGAAGGCTCAACTCCTCGGCTACAAGACTTTCGCACACTACGCCATCGAGACCAACATGGCCGCCACCCCAGAGGCCGTCGACTCTTTCATAGGCAAAGTTTGGGCTCCCGCTCTCCGCAAGGCGAAAGAAGAACTCGCCGAGATTCGCAAATTCGCCTTCAAAACAGCTAAGGTCACGACCGTAGAGTCCTGCGACTGGCGCTTCTGGACCGAAAAACTCCGAAAGGCCCAATACGATGTCGACGAAGCCGAAATCTCACAATACCTCGTCCTCGACAATTGCCGACAGGGCATGTTCGATACCGCCACGAAACTCTATGGCATTAAGTTCAAGAAGGCCGACGACGCCCCCCTCTACAATCCTGACGACAATGAAGTATGGCAGGTCCTCGACAACGACGGTTCCGACCTCGGCGTCGTCTATTTCGATTGGCACCCGAGAGCCTCTAAGCGCGGCGGGGCTTGGTGCACGTCATTCTTCTACCCACTCGACAACTTGGACGGTACGCACATCCCGGGACAAATCTCCATAGTCTGCAATTTCACAAAAGGTGCCGCGGGGCAACCCGACCTCCTCACCTACGACGAATACGAGACCATGTTCCACGAGTTCGGACACGCGCTCCAGGCCCTCTTCACTCGAGGCAAACATGTCCGCACCGCCGGCAATGTCCCGGGAGATTATGTCGAGATGCCCTCACAAATCAACGAGCAATGGGCCGCCGACCCCGGTGTAATCAAGTCTTTCGCTCGCCACTACCAGACCGGCGAGGTCATTCCCGACGAGCTCCTCGACAAAATCAAGAAGGCTGCCAATTTCAATCGAGGCTTCGCCTCCACCGAGTTCCTCGCCGCCGCGCTTCTCGACCTCAAATGGCATCTGCTCACCGACAAGAACAACGTCCCCGACGTCGACGAGTTTGAACAAAAGATTTTCTCCGAAATTGGTCTTATCGAAGAGATTGAGCCACGCTACCACACCACCTACTTCTCCCACATATTCAATGGCGGCTATGCCGCCGGCTACTACGTCTACGACTGGGCCGAGATGCTCGTTTGCGACGCTTTCGCCGCGTTCCAAGAGTCGGGAGACATCTTCAATCAAGAGCTTGCCGCAAGTTTCAGAAAGCACTGCCTCAGCGAGGTGGGCGACGGAGACCTCATGACCCAATACGTCCGCTTCCGCGGCGCGCGTCCAAACATGGAGTACCTCATGCGAAATCGAGGCTTCCTCGACGTCAAGCCGGCCCGAAAGCCTGCTTCCACATCCACAACCTCGTCCACTTCCTCAACAAAACCCGCTTCCGCTAAAACCACCTCGGGCTCCCCTGCTAAGCCAGCGGCACCCGCTCCAAAGCCTGCCGCCGAAAAGAAGCCCGACGCCTCCAACGACTAAAACCAAATAACCATTCAAAGGCTGCGAATCCCCAACAGGTTTC
>JAFPDB010000317.1 GCA_017390085.1 Bacteroidales bacterium
AATGTCGGCAAATTTGAAGTTCTGAAAGGCTCACAAGGGCAGATGATGTCCAGGAGAATTGACAAATACAACAGGTTGGTATATTATGTTGAGAACGATATAATTGCCGTCATCGTGGTGTCAGCAGCAGGACATTATGAGAACCTGTAAAAGCATTTGCGTATGGCAACCTACATTGTTCATATAGATGAAAGCGACGAGCGAGGTAAGGCTTTAGCGCAGTTTCTGCTCACCCTCGGCGCGATTGATGATAACGACTACGACGGCAAGTCGCTTGAAGACGACAATGCCCCGATTCCATCCGGTGCGCCGTTCACTAACCCGATAGGCAACGAAGATGCGGATAATGATGAGTTAAGCGACGCGAGATAACGTTCGCCCTTTCGGGCAAAACACGGCGCAACGCCCTTTTTCTGACAAGAGAGGGGCGTTGCGCTGTTTTTTTATTTTTACAGCCACGCCCCAAGAAGCGGGAACGCCGCCACAGCCTCAGCCTCGCTCTTGCCCGCGCGGCGGACAACCCACCTCAACCTATCGGGGCTAACCGTTACTCCTGTCGTCATGTGTTGTTATTTTTTTGAGTTGCCTAAATGTAGCTATATTTCACCTGTCGCTCTCTTGTTTCCCACTCATATTCTCTAATATGCCCAGCAGACGCGAGGTGTTTTCTTGATTCACTCGCAACGCCTCTTGATTCGCTCTCATTGCCTCCGTCAACGCCTTTCGCATCTCTCCGATTTCGTCTAACGCCTTATCGAGCGACGACGACGAGTGTGTCGTCACTTTGTTCCCGTCTCCACGTACTTGCGTGTTATTGTCGCCGTCAATCGTCTGCGATGTTAGTAACTCCCCCTCGCCAGTCGTTATATAAACTTTATTTAGGTCTCTATCGAGCGAGCATAGCCGCTCCACGAAGTTATCAGAGATTTTAGCCTTTCCGTTCATTACTTGCGAGAAGTAGGACTTAGTGCAGTTTAGCCGCTTAGCGAGGTCACTCTCGGTTTCTGCTACCTCTTTATAAATGAGATAGTTTACAGCTCTTTTTAGTCGTTGAATATCCGTATCCATAAATTAGAATGATTTTATATTAAAACAAAGTTTATATTTGCATTGTAAAGTATCTAAACTAAGTTTACCTTTGCCTTGTCAGAAAATGGACAAAACGAACAAAGATATACAAAACCCACGACCATGGAATCCCCTGCACCCCTCACACCCCTACAACGTCAACGCTGGGAGCGGAACGTCGCGATTCACAGCGACTTCAAAGCCCTACGCAAAAGGGGCGACCTTACCAAGGGCGAAGCCGCCGAGCAAGTGGCGCAGAAACACAAGGTGACAATCTTCACCGTTTACCACATCTACGCCAAGGTCGAGAGCTACCTCACGGAGCAGAACCAATCTACCGACCCAGCAGAAACGAGTAACTAACCCAAAACGGTGCAAACGACGTGCCATCAGACCCCTTATAAGGGTCATTATCAGGCAAATAGTTAGCACGAAAAAACATTACGACCATGTGCAAGATAACGGAATACGTCTACACAGACGGGAATTTAGTCTCGGCCGAAGATGTCTATAAAGCCACGACCGCCGAGACTGTCTACCACTTCGGCGAGATAATAAAGCAACTGCGCTCTCTTCAGGAAAAGGGAGTATTGAGAATCAAGCGCAACGAATTCCCCGAGCTAAGCTACGTCCTCAGAGGGGCAGAGGAGACCGAGTTCGTGGTCAAAATGCAAGACCCCACCGTAATATGAGCAAAGTATTGAAGACCGTCTACAAGGACTGCCGCATCGACCAGCAATATGAGATTATCAGCGGTAGGCATCCCGTAGCACTCCGCAAGTTCAAGGAGGTTGTTCGCCACGTCCGCGAGATTGCCGACCAAGGCAGCGTAGAGATAACAGAGGACGACGCATTTGCCCTCAGATACCACTACCTCGACGACGAACCCAAGACAGAGTTTGCCGTCCGCCTCATTCCGAGCTAAAAGACTTACCCCCCCCACACTCATTACGACCATGAAAGAGGAAATTAGCTTTAACGACATCCCCCGCGTCCTCAGTGAACTGCTGGACAAAGTCGACGAACTCATCGGTCAGAACAAGCAACTCCGCGAGCAAGTGGCCAAAGTGACCTCACTAAGCGACACAGGACTTCGCCACGGCATCTACTACCGGATATGCGACAAACGGCTCTTCACGGGGCCCGGCGCACCCTTCAGGTCATACTCCAGCATCTACAACGCCATCAACAAAGGTCTCCTCCAAAGCCATCAAGGGCTTGACGGACACAGATGCATCACCCTTGCCGACATTGAGGCATATCGCACCGGGAATGCGCCCAAATTGGACACCTCCGACTGGATAGACACCTCCAAAATCTAAATGCACATTCCAGCCCAAATGGACACCATAACAGAGAAAGAGACCCGCGGCGAATGCCCCATTTGCGGAACGAGTTGGCAAGGCCCTGCTTTCGTCTTTATCTACTCCACATTCCTCGCCAAGACAGGTCACGGCGACCTCACCGACGACGAGTTACAAGCGATAGCCCAACGCCACGCCTCGCCCCATCAGAGCCGACTGCTCCAAAGCCCCAACGACGACAACGTCCGCATTTGCCCCGATTGCGGGACGAAGTACATGGTTGCGAAATCCCCAACACATGGAAGAGACCGAAAATGAAAACATCGTCAGCAAAGAGAGCCTCGCCAAGAGGACGGGAATAGAGAGACGGCGCATCTTCTACATGGTTCACCACTCCCCGCCACTCATGGCACAGCTGCGCCTCTCGGGCTATCGCAAGATGCAACGCTCCCTCACGGGGCGGCAATATCGTCTCATTTGCGCCTACTTCGGCATAACGCCCGATGAAGGCAAAACCGAAAAATAAAACAACAAGACAAAACATGAAGAAAAAGTACCCCTTCGGCTTCGACCAATGCACCACCACCAAGGAAGTCTACGACCGCCGCGACAAACTGACCCGGATACTGGACGGACAGGACAGCACCCTCTACCTCGGGGCTATCAACGAATCATACGACCGCATTGCCGAACTCCGATGCTCCCCCGAACCCCTATGCTCCGCCTACAAGCGTCGCGAACCCGCCCAAGACCCGACCATCAGCAAGATGATGGCCGACATAATGAACGGCGACAAAGTGGACGAGCGCATTGAGGACATCGTCAGCATCTTTCAGGACACCGACGTTCAGAGCAAACTCGGGGGCTTCATTGCAAGCGTAATAGCAGCCCTCGCACGAGGACGCAGAAAAGAGGCGTGAGACACATGAACAGGTACAAATACGGCTTCGACCGCTGCAAGACATTCGCCGAAATACGCGGGCGCAAAGCCAGCCTATCGAAGCTACTCCACCCCGACCGCGGCGGCGACGCCCTGCTCTTCACCGAGATGGCGGCCGAAGCAAGCGAAAGGTTTGACGAGCTATCCGAGCTGCCATTAGGCGGCAAGAGAAACAGCGAAAGGAGTGGCAAGGGTGGCGAAGATAAGCCCGACATCCTAAGCGAGCTATTGGATGCCGCCCTGCAAAGCGAAGCGGTGAAGCGCAAACTTGCCGACGTGGCCGTTAACGCCCTCTCGGGGTTGCTAAAAAAGAGATAACTATGAGATTCGAGATACAGCACGACAGCGGGGCGGGAAACCGCCTCGCCATGATGCGCCTACGCTCTGAAAGGGGTTATGAAGGTGTGGGAATCTTTTGGGCAGTCGTAGAGTTGCTTGCCGTCAACGACGGGCGGCTCAGCTCCGACCGCGAAGACATCAACATCATGGCCCGCTCGCTCGGGGTGGACAGCGAGACCCTGACGCTCGTCATAACCGCTTACGGACTATTCGACGTGCAGGCAGACGGCACATTCTCCTCCTCCCTCGTGGCCGAGCGGATGACAGCCTCCACGACCATTGCCGCCGATGGGGAGCAAGAGACAGCCCGCCGCCGCCACATAAGCGACAAAAGGAGAGCAGCCGCTAACGCCCGCTGGGCGATGAAGAACGCCGAGGCGATGCAAAACGATGCAAATGCAGATGCAAACGGCTATGCAAATGCAGATGCAAAACCCGATGCAAACGGCTATGCAAAACCCGATGCAAAAGAAAGCGAGTGCGACAGCCCCGAAAGTGCTGATATTTCGACAATTACAGACGCAGAAACGCCCGAAATGAAGCAAGGCGACGATGCAAAACCATGCAAAACCGATGCAAATGCATTTTTTGCATCGGAAAAAGAAAGAGAGAAAGAAATTCCCCCCCATACCCCCCTATTAGAAAGAGAGAAAGAAAACGTACTCCCCCCAACCCCCTCCGGGGGCGAGAGCCGCAGACGTTCTTCTCGATTCTCTTTTTCGGGGAAGGAAGACAAACCGGCATGGGTGGCGGAAGAGATGGCCACGCTCTTCGCCGCATGGCTGGACTACAAGCGAAGCCGCGGTTCGGGTTACGCCAACGAGAAGACAGCCAAATCCTGCTACGACCGCCTCATGACCATTGCCGCTGGCAAGACATCGACCGCCGCGGAAATCGTGGCCCGCTCAATCGCGAACAACTGGCAAGGCCTCTTCCCGATAGATAGCGGCCGCACTGGATGGTCTAACCCGCTCGTCTACCACCAAAGCCCGACAACCGAGTACAAACCGTTCTAAAAAACCCACAACCCTATGCAGACATCAAGCACAGCCCGTCCCTCCCGCTCCGACCGCTACGCCGCCCGGGTTGCCCTGACGAACTTCTTCGCCGCACACAAAGACCTCGCCGCCGTGGCATCTCCCGCGCCCCGAGTGTGGTGGCACAGCCCCCTACCCCTCAACGATGTCAAACGCATCCTTTGGTCCGCCCTCCGAGAGACCCTTGCCGTCCTCGGGCAAGAGGCTCGCCCGCTGCCCCAATACGCCGAGGTTGCCGAATGGCTTGCCGACAATCAGGGGCGGGGCCTCCTGCTCTGCGGGACGTGCGGACAGGGTAAGACAATCCTCGGCCGCTACGTCCTCCCGCGGCTCCTCTTGGAGATGCATAGCAAGATTGTCCACCCCGTCGACGCACAGGCCATGAACTCCCAGCTAAGCGAGATGCTGAACTTTCACATCATCTCCATTGACGACATTGGCACAGAGCCGCAGAGCCAGTTCCGCAACTGCGCCTTTGCCGACCTTGTAGACCGTGCCGAGAAGAAGGGCGGCCTCATGATAATCACCACCAACCTCAACGGCGAACAGCTACGCGAGAGGTACGGCGACCGTGTCCTCGACCGTCTGCGTGGTCTAACCCGTCAAGTTTACTTCACCGGACAAAGCTTTAGGGAATGATTAAGTGCGAAAAGACTATCAGAGTGTGGTTTGGACGGGACAACCGTCTCGGTTTCCATCTCCGTCTCTTGCCCAGCCTCAGCCTCGGGCAGTATCACAAAGACGTTGGCGGCTTCTACCTCGCCCAGTGGCGCGTCTACCGCTACGTTCACCTCTCGTGGCTTGTTTGGCGGATGGCGGTGACTGTGGATTGGATGGAGGAGGGGTGAAAAAAAAAGGAAAAACTTAGTACTCTCGAACGGTGAGAGAACAGCATATAAGTGTAAGATACGTTTATTAGTGAGCGATTTAATTGCGCAATTAGTAGAGTCTTTTCAGTTGACCCCGCTACGAGGCAAACGTGCCGAGAGCGGCGGGAATGAAGAAAGCCCTCTCTGTCGAGATGACAGGGAGGGCGTTTTTATTCTGTTGGTTCGTGGAAAGGGGTTAGTCCATATCTGACCAAAGTGCTAAGCGTCTATCTATCTCCCTCATAGGGAGACGAGTATTGATACCGGATAGCATTGCGAGCCGTTCAGCCGCTATGTGTGGAGTGACTATCCCGCTTTTGACAAGTTCGTCAAATACGAATATTACGCCATGAACCTCTACATTGTCGGCCTCTGCGCTTTTGCGGAGGTTGGCATCGCCCGTTAAGAGGATTGCGTTCTCCTCCTTTGCGTATAGCCAAGCGGCGCAATCTTCAAAAGACTCGTTCCTTTTGCGATTTTTCAACATACTGAACGCAATGTTAGACTGTTCGTCGGTCAGCTCAACAACCCGCAACTTCTTACGTTCAATGAACTTCAGCACATCTTCACGCGCTTTTTTATCCAGCACTTCGTTCATAAGTACTTCAAGAGTACGCATATCGAAGTCAAGTTCAAAAAAGGCATCAAGGAGCTTTACGCTACTTAGGTCTATAAGAATGTTCGTGTCGTTCACGACTATTTTTTGCCCCATCAGACCAGAATATAATTATCCCTAACTTCCTCAATTGACGAGTTCAACAGGTTTGCGGCTCTTGAAATAGTGATGACCTCAGAAGCGAGAGCTCTGTAAACCAAACTTTCAAACCTGAAAGACCTTTCGGGGACGAAAACGCTTTGCGTAACTTCATTCTTGAACTTTTCTTTTTTCATGAGGTCGCAAAAATACCTGTACCGTTTTTCTGAAATCACGCCAGCATACGCCGCCTTATGCATCAACGCCGGCACGGAAATACCAAACAGGCGTTGGAGATTACGAAGCTCGCTCAGAATTATGTCTTTTCGTCTCGCCCCAATTAGTTTGATGAATACGCTCCGTGGCAGCAGAACTTCGCTTGCAAACGAATCGCACAACGCCTCAACCTCTTTGCTGGTTTTTTCTTCACCGAACCTCAAGACAATGTGAGCAAGTTCGTGAAGAGCCGTGAACCTTTTAGTTTCGGCATCAAGGGATTCGTTCAGTACGATAAACGGCCTGTTTGTGTTCGCATAGCCACACATCCCGCGGAAATCGGCAGGGGCTGACACTTCAACAACCCTTATGCCGTTTGCCTCCAAGTTGTCGATGACGCTGACCGCGCTCTCTTCGCCAATGCCCCAGTCCCGCCTGAGGCTTAGGGCGGCGGCGCATACGTCGTCAAGGTTGCTAACGGCATACCCGGAACTTGAGTCAAAGCCTACGCCCACCCCCAAACTATCCTCAATGTCGTTATATCGCTCTATCTTATCTTTTACGGTCTCTGTTACCATGTCCAGCTCCCTCGCGCTGATACTGCTTTTCTTTAAATACCGTACCTCGCTTATTGCATCGGCTGTCGGACGGAACAAGTAGTCCAACGTCACGCCCAAGGCTTTCTTTAAAGCTAACAGAGTGCTGCTGCCGGGAAAGTTGTCCCCCCTCTCAAATTTTGCCAATGCATCCTTTGAAATCTTAGGTGAGAGCCGTTGGCTAAGTTCGTCTTGTGTCAAGCCTCTCATTCGACGTGCGCTTCTAATCCGCTCGCCAACACTTTTCTTCATTTCATCAAAACCCTCTTTGTCTTCGCTATCTTTCATATCGTCGCAATTTAAAGTGCATCTGTTTTCCGCTAAAAGTAGTGATTTTTTTCCCGTCTGCACCCGCAATTTCACCCTCTCGAAATGTTAAAAAACCAAGAGCGTCAACGTCCGTCAACTGGCGTCAACGTGCGTCAACGTTTTTTCGGCGGGGTCTTGACAAACGCCTCCGCCGAATTGTATCTTAGCACTACCGCAAGTAAAAAATGCAATCGCTAATGGCAAACATACCAGCACTGGCCGTCGGAGCGGCGGCAATCCTCTGCACCCTTGCACTGGTTGGCAAAGGCACATCCTTGGCTAATATGGTGAGGCTACTCTCGATAACGCCCAAGCTCAACGGCAAACCAAAGTTCTCCTTCACGACCATAACACTGCCTATGGCCGTGGACATAGAAAACCGCAGCGACCAAGAGATAACGATGGGAATCACCTCGCTCATTGTCTACTATAACGGGACGAAGATTGCCACCACCAAACCTACCGACACGAGCGTTGTTATCAAGAAATACAGCACATCGACCCTCAGCGGGCTAAAGGTAGACATAGGCTACCTCTCGATTCTCTCCGTCGTCAAAGACCTCCCGCAAATTGTCCGTTCGGGCGACTACTCGGGCTTTCTCTCGCGCATCAGTCTCAACATCACTTGCATCCTCAACGACTCAATAGTCTTTGACATCAGCCCCGCCCTTGGCGAGAGCAAGCAGGTGCAGGTGGGCGACAAAAGTGCCAATGTGAGCGGCTTGGGCGACGAGGCGACAGGCTTCCGCGCCGAGGACAGGGTGATGCACGGCTCGCTGAACGACTACATAGGGCTAATTCCCGACCGCAGCGAGTTGCGGAAACGCGACCTCATTGTCAACGTCGACGCGTCGGTCATGGACACAGCCCGCCTGATGCACACCGTGGCCACCCGATACCGAGGCGACACAGCCCAATTGGCGGCACACCTCAGGAGGGCTACACTGCGGGCCACACTTCAAAGCATTTGGGACTTCGTGGCCAACCACATACGCTACGAGCGAGACAGCCCCATACGTGAGCAGGTGCGCCGACCGTTGCGCACACTCTACGACCAAAAAGGCGACTGCGACTGCTACTCAACACTGATAGGCTCAATGCTCGAAAACCTCGGCATCCCCTATAAGTTCCGTCTTGCCGCCTATAAGGGCGACTATCAGCACGTCTACGTTGTCGTGCCTGACGAGCATGGAAACATGCTGCCCGTCGACCCAGTTAACGAATTTTGCTTCAAGGAGAAGAAGCCTACTAAACACATCGACATCTAAAAAATGAGAGACCTCAACGGAATACCATTGCAACTTTTGGACGGCATCGAAGACAGCCGCACAGCCGGGCTTACTCCCGAGATGCGCGTCGGGGTTCTCCAGCTCCAACAAATAGGCAAGGCCCACG
Source organism: Bacteroidales bacterium (assembly GCA_017390085.1). Classification (GTDB taxonomy): domain Bacteria; phylum Bacteroidota; class Bacteroidia; order Bacteroidales; family Marinilabiliaceae; genus W3P20-009. The sequence goes on from JAFPDB010000317.1 coordinate 8,768, forward strand.
AGATAAACCGCCAACTCGCCATACAGGCCGCATCCCGCGGACTGAACAACCGCACCCTCGACGGCTTCGACACCGTAAGCAGGGGCTACGACTTCGCCGGATTCGGGGAGGACGACGACAGTGACGACGAGATGATTCGCGACTATCTCCAGCGAACCAAGGAGACAATTGACGCGGTACCCGATTCCCTCTGCGGCTACGGCGACTCCACAACCATGAGCCGACTGCTCGGCTTCGTGCTTGACAAGTGGGACACCGAGGAACGTGAGGACGCTCTCGACACAGCCACCGCCATTGAGGAGAAACTCATTGCCGCGGGCAAGATTAACCCCAACGTCGCGGGCGACCAGCACGACGTTACCCTCGAAGAGGTCTACACCCCCGACGCATACACCTACTCTGACGGCACGGTGCAGGGAATGTACGACTACGCCGCCGCAGAGAACGCCGCCGACCTCGGCAGCTTCTTCAAGCGAGCCAAGAGGGCAACGGGCAACAAGTCCCTAACCGCTGAGGCCAAAAACATTGTCGACACAAACCCCGCAACGAAGAAAAGCAAAGG
>JAFPDB010000318.1 GCA_017390085.1 Bacteroidales bacterium
CCCGCGTCATCAAAGACCGACGCTCACGTTCCACCGAGAAGGCCAAAATCGCGGCCATCGACGAGGAATTCCAGAAAAACGTCGCTGCCCTGCTCGACAAGCTCATCGACAAACTCAACTCACTCCTCAACGGAAAGACCTCACAAGGCATCAAGGATTACTACGGCGTCGAGGTAGTGGCAAAGGGAGTCAAGCTCACACGCAACATACTCGCCGACATCAACTACCAGACCGTCGACCCCGCCAACTGGACAACCGACGAGGCCAACAACAACCTCATCTACCGTGTAGTCCACAACTACCGAATGAAGTTCAAGGAGTTCGAGGCCGTCGCCAAACGCCGCACCTACAACGAGACAATCGGAGACGAACTGCCAAACGGAATCATGCAGGTCGCCAAAATCTACATCGCCAAAAAACGTAAAATACGTGTCGGCGACAAGATGGCAGGACGACACGGCAACAAAGGCATCGTCTCCAACATCGTCCGAATCGAGGACATGCCCTTCCTCCCCGACGGCTCACCCGTCGACATCGTCCTCAACCCCCTCGGCGTGCCTTCGCGCATGAACCTCGGCCAGATCTACGAGACCGTACTCGGATGGGCCGGCAAGGAACTCGGACTCAAATTCGCCACACCCGTATTCGACGGCGCCTCGCTCGACCAAATCACCGAGCTCACACGCAAAGCCGGACTACCAGACGTGGGCAAAATCTACCTCTACGACGGCGGAACTGGCGAACGCTTCCACCAACCCGCCACAGTCGGCATCGTCTACATGCTCAAACTCGGACACATGGTCGACGACAAGATGCACGCGCGCTCCATCGGTCCCTACTCCCTCATCACCCAGCAACCTCTCGGCGGCAAAGCCCAGTTCGGCGGACAGCGCTTCGGAGAGATGGAAGTCTGGGCGCTCGAAGGTTTCGGCGCCGCCAACGTACTTCAGGAAATCCTCACCGTCAAGTCTGACGACGTCGTCGGACGCGCCAAGGCCTACGAGGCTATCGTCAAGGGCGACAACCTCCCGACGCCCGGAATCCCCGAGTCGCTCAACGTCCTCCTACACGAGATGAGGGGCCTCGGCCTAAGCATCCAGTTCGAGTAATTACAATTCCGCTCCACAAGGGCGCGGCTGAAACCACCAGCCGCGCCCACACTTACCGGAAAAAAAAATACACCCGCACTGCGGGACACAACATAAAATCTCTAACATGGCTTTTAGAAGAGATCAAAAGAAAACCAACTTCTCCAAAATCTCCATCGGACTGGCATCGCCAGAGGAGATCCTCGAGATGTCGAGCGGAGAGGTGCTCAAACCCGAGACCATCAACTACAGGACCTACAAGCCCGAACGCGACGGCCTCTTCTGCGAGCGCATCTTCGGCCCCGTCAAAGACTACGAGTGCCACTGCGGTAAATACAAACGCATCAGGTACAAAGGCATAGTCTGCGACCGTTGCGGCGTCGAGGTCACAGAGAAAAAAGTACGCCGAGAGCGAATGGGACACATCTCACTCGTCGTCCCGGTAGCACACATCTGGTATTTCAGATCCCTGCCCAACAAAATCGGATGCCTCCTCGGCATCCCGACAAAGAAAGTAGACACCATCGTCTACTACGAGCGGTACATCGTCATAAACCCGGGCGTCAAAGCCGCCGACGGCGTCAAGAAACTCGACTTCCTCTCCGAAGAAGAGTACCTCGCCATCATCGACTCGCTCCCAAAAGAAAACCAACTCCTCGACAATTCCGACCCCAACAAGTTCGTCGCAAAAATGGGAGCCGAGGCCCTCGAGATGCTCCTACAGCAAATCGACCTCGACGAACTCTCATACCAGCTCCGCCACGCCGCAAACAACGAATCCTCGCAACAACGCAAAAACGAGGCTCTCAAAAGGCTCCAGGTCGTCGAGTGGTTCCGCGCATCCAAGGGCCGCAACAAGCCCGAATGGATGATACTCAAGGTCGTCCCCGTCATCCCACCAGACCTCCGACCACTCGTACCACTCGACGGCGGACGTTTCGCCACCTCTGACCTCAACGAACTCTACAGGAGAGTCATCATCCGCAACAACCGCCTCAAAAGACTTCTCGAAATCAAAGCCCCCGAGGTCATCCTCCGCAACGAGAAGCGTATGCTCCAAGAGGCTGTCGACTCCCTCTTCGACAACACACGCCGCTCCACGGCCGTTAAGTCCGACGCCAACAGACCTCTCAAGTCCCTCTCCGACAGCCTCAAAGGCAAGCAAGGACGCTTCCGCCAAAACCTCCTCGGCAAACGCGTCGACTACTCCGCCCGCTCCGTCATCGTCATCGGCCCTGAACTCCGTATGCACGAGTGCGGACTCCCCAAAGACATGGCCGCCGAACTCTTCAAGCCATTCATCATCCGCAAGCTCATCGAGCGTGGCATCGTCAAGACAGTCAAGAGCGCCCAAAAAATCGTCGACAAGAAAGCACCCATGGTGTGGGACATCCTCGAGAATGTCATGAAAAACCACCCCGTGCTCCTCAACCGCGCACCGACCCTCCACCGTCTCGGAATCCAGGCCTTCCAGCCCCGAATGGTCGAAGGCAAGGCCATACAGCTACACCCGCTCGCCTGCACCGCCTTCAACGCCGATTTCGACGGCGACCAGATGGCCGTCCACCTCCCACTCGGCAACGCAGCCGTCCTCGAGGCGCAGCTCCTCATGCTCGCCTCACTCAACGTGCTCAACCCTGCCAACGGAGCCCCAATCACCGTCCCATCGCAAGACATGGTCCTCGGCCTATACTACATCACCAAAGAACGCCCTGGCGTTATGGGTGAAGGCCTCATCTTCTACTCCCCCGAAGAGGCCGAAATCGCCTACAACGAGGGCAAGGTCGAGCTCCACGCCCGTGTCAAGGTCGTCACCAACGACCTCGACGCCGACGGCAATATCGTCAAGAAGATGATCGAGACCACAATGGGGCGCATCCTCTTCAACAACCTCGTACCACAAGAGGTCGGCTACATCAACTGCATCATCACCAAAAAATCCCTCCGCGACATAATCGCGCGTGTACAGAAGGCCTGCGGCATCCCCCGCACCGCCGACTTCCTCGACGATGTCAAGAACATGGGCTACCGCATGGCCTTCGTCGCCGGACTCTCCTTCAACCTCTCCGACGTCATTATCCCTAAGGAGAAAGAAGAACTCATCAAGAAGGGATACAGCGACGTCGAGGAAGTCGTAAACAACTACGCAAACGGCTTCATCACAAACAACGAGCGTTACAACCAGATAATCGACATCTGGACACACGTCAATACCGACCTCACGGGCATCCTCATGAAGCAGCTCAGCTCCGACCAGCAGGGCTTCAACTCCGTCTACATGATGCTCGACTCCGGCGCCCGCGGCTCCAAAGACCAGATCCGCCAGCTCTGCGGTATGCGCGGCCTCATGGCCAAACCTCAGAAATCCGGAGCCGAAGGCCCGCAGATCATCGAGAACCCCGTCATCGCAAACCTCAAAGAGGGCCTCTCCGTCCAGGAGTACTTCATCTCCTCCCACGGCGCCCGTAAAGGCCTTTCCGACACCGCACTCAAAACCGCCGACGCCGGATACCTCACACGCCGACTCGTCGACGTCTCCAACGACGTCATCATCACCGACGAAGATTGCGGAACACTCCGTGGCCTCACCTGCACCGCCATCAAGAACAACGACGACGTCATCGCAACCCTCTACGAGCGAATCCTCGGACGTGTCGCCGTCAACGACGTCATACACCCCATCACCAACGAGATCATCGTCCACGCCGGAGAGGAAATCAACGAGGCTAAGGCCAAGGCCATCGAGGAATCACCCATCGAGAGCGTCGAGATACGCTCCGTACTCACCTGCGAAAGCCGAAAGGGCGTTTGCGCCAAGTGCTACGGCCGAAACCTCGCCACGAGCCGCCTCGTCCACAAGGGCGAAGCCGTCGGCGTCATCGCCGCGCAATCCATCGGCGAGCCTGGCACACAGCTCACGCTCCGAACATTCCACCAAGGCGGCGTAGCAGGTGGCGACTCCTCCGAGAGCTCCGTCAAGTCCAAATACGCCGGCATCGTCGAAATCGACGAGCTCCGCAGCGTCCCCTACACCGACGCCACAGGCCGCGAATACGAGGTCGTCGTCAGCCGTCTCGCCGAACTCCGAATCGTCGACAAGAACACAGGTCACGACCTCATCCGACACCAGCTCCACTACGCATCCAAACTCTTCGTCAAACCCGGACAAGAAGTCCAAAAGGGCGACGAACTCTGCGAATGGGACCCATACAACGCTCAGATTATCACCGAGAAGAGCGGTGTCGTCAAGTTCGACAACATGGAAGAGGGCGTAACCTACAAACTAGAGAGCGATGATCAGACCGGCTTCTCCGAGATGGTCATCATCGAGAGCCACGACAAGACGCGCTCCCCAGCCCTCAACATCATGGTCGGCGACGAAATCGTCAAGACCTACAACCTCCCTGTCGGCGCCCACGTCTCCACCGAAGACGGACTCGAGATCAAGGCCGGCGAGACCATCGCAAAGATGCCTCGAGCCGTAGGCAAGGCTGGCGACATCACCGGCGGTCTCCCGCGCGTCACCGAGCTCTTCGAGGCCCGAAACCCGAGCAACCCTGCCGTCGTCTCCGAAATCGACGGAGAGGTCTCCTACGGCAAAATCAAGCGCGGCAACCGAGAGATTATCATCACCTCCAAGACTGGCGAGAAGAAGACCAACCTCGTCTCCCTCTCCAAGCAGATTCTCGTCCAGGAGAACGACTACGTCCGAGCCGGCACGCCTCTCTCCGACGGTGCCATCACCCCCACCGACATCCTCACAATCCTCGGCCCGACCAAGGTTCAGGAGTACATTGTCAACGAGGTCCAAGACGTCTACAGGCTCCAAGGCGTCGCCATCAACGACAAGCACTTCGAGGTCATCGTACGCCAGATGATGCGAAAGGTCGAGATTCAGGACCCGGGCGACACCACCTTCCTCGAGAAAGAGGCAGTCGACAAAATCGACTTCCAAGAGGAGAACGACAGGCTCTGGGGAATGCTCGTCGTCACCGACGCCGGCGACAGCGAGACACTCCGCCCCGGCCAAATCATCACGGCCCGACGTCTCCGCGACGAGAACTCCCAGCTCCGCCGACGCGACATGGTCAACCTCGTACAAGTCCGCGACGCCGTCCCAGCCACGGCCAACCAGATTCTACAAGGAATCACCCGCGCCGCCCTCCAGACCAAGAGCTTCATGTCTGCCGCCTCCTTCCAAGAGACAACAAAAGTCCTCAACGAGAGCGCGATACAAGGCAAAGTCGACTTCCTCGAAGGCCTCAAGGAGAACGTCATCTGCGGTCACCTCATCCCTGCCGGAACCGGTACCCGCGGCCTTGGCGACGACATCGTCGGCAACAAGGAAGACCTCCAACTTCTCGAAGCTAAAGAGGCATAAACACCTCGATTTCAATACCCTTACAGAGGCTGCGCCGCTCCCGGCGCAGCCTCTGTAAGTTTTCTCACCTCTTCTCTTTCGAACAATGCGCCCGACCCTCGCCCCGTCTTCCGATACTCCACAAAAATCCATACCTTTACTCACCCCAAAAAATCACACCCTCCACAAAAACATACACGTTTCCACCATGAAAACGCTGCCCCTCCTTCTCATCTCCCTCGCCACGGCTCTTCCCGCCATCTCACAAACCACCCGCGACGAGGTCCTCTCCAATCTCAACAAAGCAGGCGGCGTCTATTACGCCTACCCCGCACCCACGACACAACCCACCCCAGCCCCCAAAGGCTACAAACCCTTCTACGTCAGCCACTACGCGCGCCACGGCTCGCGCTACCTCCTTTCCGACAAAGACTACAAATGGATCTCCGACATCCTCTCCGACGCCAAGGACGCCAACGCCCTAACGCCGCTTGGGCTTGACGCTCTCGACAGGCTAAACCGTATCTGGCCCCTCGTCGAACACCGCGGAGGAGACCTCACGCCACTCGGCGAACGGCAGCACCACGACATCGCCGAGCGACTCTACAAATCATATCCCGAAATCTTCACCACGAGCCGCAAAATCTCCGCCCGTTCCACCCTCGTGCCACGATGCGCCATGAGCATGGCCGCCTTCACCGAAAGCCTTAAGACGCTCGCCCCGCAACTAAATATCCGTTCCGAGGCCTCCAACAAATACATGGCCTACCTCTGCTACCGCACCCCCGAATCCGACCTCTTCACGGGCCGCAACACCGCCCCTTGGGCCTCCGAGGCGCAACGCTTCGAGGCCCAACTTGTCCAGCCCAAGCGTTTTGCCCAAGCCCTCTTCTCCGACCATGACTACCTAATCCAACATGTCGACCCCGCGCGCCTCATGTGGGGCTTCTACTGGGTCGCGGCCGATATGCAGGACATCGACACCGACATCTCTTTCCACGACCTCTTTCCACCCGACGAACTCTTCAACGTCTGGCAGGTCAACAACTTCCGATTCTACGCCGGCAACGCCAACCATGCCGACTCCAAAGGCAAAGTCGTCGCAAGCTCCAAATCTCTCGTGCGGAACATCCTACAGTCTGCCGACGAGGCCATAGCCGACAACTCCATCGCAGCAACCCTCCGCTTCGGACACGACGGCAACATCATACCACTCCTCGCCCTCCTCAGAATCGAGTCCTTCGATGCCGCAATCGCCCGACCAGAGGACTGCTACAAAGCCTGGTGCGACTTCAAGGCCGCCCCAATGGCTGCGAATCTCCAAATCATCTTCTTTAAGAACACGAAGGGCGACATCCTAGTCAAGTTCCTCCACAACGAACGAGAGGTCCACATCCCCATCCCGACCGACTCCTTCCCCTTCTACCACTGGCCCGACGTCCGTACATATCTCGACGGCATCGTCAACCAATAACCCACGCCCCAGAAACAAGCGTCGCGCCATGTCAAAAATGACCCTGACATGGCGCGACTCCCTTAATACTGAGCATCCTACTCACCTTCCCAGACCATGTCCCTATGTGGCAGGCCCTCAAACATATACGGCTCCGACGTCGCCCGGAAGCCAACTTTCTCATAAAAACCCTTCGCCTGCTCCTGCGATTGGATTACCACTCGCGACGCGCCAAACACCTCCACCGCGAGCCTAAGACCGTGGCGCACAATCGTCTCGCCGTAACCCTTCCCGCGCTCGGTCGTTATGACCCGACCAATCGACACGCCGTCCAAGTTGTGAGACCCCGACGGCAGCACGCGCAGCATCGCCACAATCTTCTCGCCACGTGTCAGCCACGCATGGATGGCTATCTTGTCGTCGCCGTCAACGTCCTGATACACACAGTTTTGCTCTACGATGAACACCTCCGAGCGTACCCTCAGGAGCCCATACAGCTCGTCGAGCGTAAGGTCGTAAAAACGTTTGACGTGCAATTCCAATTCTTCCATAACTATCTTGTGTAAATATTTCGTTTAACTTTTCCTGTCTCGGTACGAGGCAGCCGCTCGACGCTCTCTATCGTCTTAGGCCGCCAATAGCGGGGCAGCGCCTCCTCGCAAATCTCCCGGGCGAGACCCGTGTCGCCGCCCTCCAGCACCAACGCCACGGCCTGACCCAGCCGCTCGTCGGGCCTCCACGTCACGACGTAGGGCACGCCGATGCGCCCCTCCAAGAGCCGCTCCACCTCCTCCGCCTGAATCTTTACCCCGCCAGAGCATATCACGTTGTCAGCCCGCCCCGTGACGCGGAACCGACGTACGCCGCCCGTCTCGAGTATCTCCGCCATGTCGTTGGTCGTCAACGTGTTGGCGCATACCGCAGGGGCGTTTATCACGAGGCAGCCGCGCTCGTCGAGGCTCACCCCGACGTCCTCAAATGGCGTGTACCATTCGCTCGCCTCGGCCCCGCTCAGGCGGCGCAACGCTATGTGCGACAGCGTCTCGGTCATGCCGTAGGTGCTCCATACGGCTTTGGGCATCTTGCGCAGCTCCTCAGCCAAAGGGCAGCTCACCGACCCGCCGCCAATTATCACGTTGCCTATCCGCTCGAATATCTTGCGCTCTTCCGCCACCCGTAGCGTCTCCCACACCTGCATGGGGGTCATTGCCGCAAAGTCGGGGGCGGTCTCCAGCCCGGCCAAGGGGTGCGAGCTCGGCGTCACGCTCACCAGGTCGAGGCCCCAGGTCAACGCCCGGACCACCATCATCTTGCCGGCTATGTAGTCCATCGGCAGGCACAGCAGGGCAGTGTCGCCCGCCTTCAGCCCCAAGAAACGGCACGTTATCCTGGCGCTGGCCTTCATCCGGCGCTTCTCGACCTGCATGGGCTTGGGCTCGCCGGTCGAGCCGCTCGTCTTGACGCCCACGGTCGGGCTCGCGTCGAGCCATTCGGCCATAAACTCGTCGACTGTCATGGGCGCGAGACGTTATAGTGCAGCCGTTCCCCTCTGATTTCCAATGGCATGGCTATGTTCTCTTCAAACAACTGGCCTGTCCCCAAGCCTTGAGGCATCATCTCGCCGCTCGACGTCGTGTAGACCGACGCCGCGAGGTGCGCCACCGCGTTAAGCCCCACGTTGCTTTCCAGGGCGCTCGTCATCCACGACCCTATGCCCCGCTTCCTGCACATCCCGACCCACTCACGCGAGCCGGCCATGCCGCCATGCAGCGTCGGCTTGATGACGAGATACTGGGGGCGGATCGTCTCCAGCATCCGCTCCTTCTCTTCTGCCTCCGTCACCCTTATCAGCTCCTCGTCGAGGGCTATCGCTATCGGCGAGCGAGAGCACAGGTCCGCCGTGGCCTCCCACTGGCCGGCCGCCAATGGCTGCTCTATCGAGTGGATGTCATATTTGGCGAGGGTATCAAGCCGCTCCATGGCGTTGCCGGGCGCGAATGATCCGTTGGCGTCGAGGCGAAGCTCTATCGTGCTTTTGTCGAAACGGCTCCGCAACGCCCCGAGCATCTTTATTTCGTGGTCGAAGTCTATTCCGCCAATCTTGATCTTTATGCACTTGAAACCTGCCGCCACTTTCTCTTCCATCCGCGCCATCATCTCCTCAAAGGTCCCCATCCACACCAGGCCGTTTATCCTTATCCCCTCTTGGCCGCGGCCGAATGGCGTGTCGCTCAGGGCGGTAGAGCCGCCGCGCTCCAGTTGCCACATCGCCGTCTCGATGCCGAAGAGTATCGAGGGGAAGGGGCGCAAGGCCTCGCGGTCTATTGTGCCCGTCTGGCGCAGGTCGTCCAAGACGGTCAGCAGCAGAAGGTCGTATTGGTCGTCGTCCAGGGCGTCAATCGAGAGGTCGGGCAGCGGCGAGCATTCGCCCGTGCCCACAATCCCGGGGCGGGTGTCGTCGCTTATCCTGACGAGGCGTATTGTCCGCGTCGTGTATGAGCCGCGGCTCGTCGTGGCGGGTCGTCTGAATCTCAAGACCCGGCGCTCAACGTGTGTTTGCAGCATTCTCTTGGCTTTAGGGGAAATGGGGATATTTGTCGAAGTCCGGCTTCCTCTTCTCCAGGAAGGCGCGGCCGCCCTCCTGAGCTTCGTCCATAGTGTAGTAGAGCATGGTGGCGTCGCCTGCCAGCTCTTGGATTCCGGCTTGGCCGTCGAGTTCGGCGTTGAGGCCCGCTTTTATCATCCGCAACGCCAATGGCGAGTGCTCCATCATACGCTCGGCCCACGCCACGCACGTGTCCTCAAGTTCCGAGAGCGGCACGACTTTGTTCACGAGTCCCATCTCCAATGCCTCACGCGCCGAATATTTCTCACACAGGAACCATATCTCCCTGGCTTTCTTCTGCCCCACGATCCGCGCCAAGTAAGAGGCCCCGAATCCCGCGTCGAAGCTGCCCACGCGAGGCCCCGTCTGCCCGAATATGGCGTTCTCCGAGGCTATCGAGAGGTCGCACATCACGTGGAGCACGTGCCCGCCGCCTATGGCGAATCCGTTGACCATGGCGATGACGGGCTTGGGCAGACGCCGGATCTGCATCTGGACGTCCAGCACGTTGAGGCGCGGCACGCCGTCGGACCCGACGTAGCCGCCACGGCCTTTGACGTTCATGTCGCCGCCGGCGCAGAAGGCAACGTCGCCCGCGCCGGTCAATATCACAACCCTTATGTCTTGAGCCTCACGGCAATAGCCGAAGGCTTGGCTCATCTCCCACGTCGTCAAGGGCGTGAAGGCGTTGCGCCAACGCTCGCGGTTTATCGTTATCTTGGCAATGTGGCTGTACTCTTCGAAAAGGATCTCTTTGAAGTCGAAACCCTCAATCTTTTTCCATTCTCGTGTCATATTCGCTTACTATCTGTTCGTAATAATCGTTCAGCGCCCGTTGGTCCGTTTCGCTGTCGGTGAATATCTCCAGTAGCCTCGGGCGGCCGCTCCCCGTCGCGCGGACGGTCAGCCACTCCATGCCTTTCTCCACCTCGCCCGGGGTTTGCGCCTCGGCGTATTCCACGTCGTTTTGCAGGCATATCCCCTTTGCGGTGGCGGCGTGGCTGGCCATGACGATCCGCTCGCGGGCTTCGCTCCCGCGCAGTCCCTCGAATCGGCAGAAGATTCCGCCGCCGCCGTTGTTCATGACGACGACGCGCAGGTTGTCGCGCAGCTCGGCGTTCCATAGGGCGTTGCTGTCGTAGAAGAAGCTCAGGTCGCCCGTCACGCACAGGTGCAGTCCGTCGCGCCGACCCACGGAGTGACCAGCTGCCGTCGATACCGAGCCGTCGATTCCGTTTATTCCGCGGTTGCAGTAGAAACGCTTGCGGCTCGCCATGCAGCCCAGGCGTACGGCCGAGCTGTTGGCGAAGTGGAGCGTCATGCCGTCGGCTTTTTCTATTATTGTTTGCACTGTTTGGAGCTGAGAGTGTACGCCGGCGCGGTTGCGGCAAAGCGTTTTAGCCGTCTCCAAAAGTGTTTTCCAGTTTTCTGTAAATTTTTCAGCCTCGTCTCGCTTGTCAGTTTTTTTTGTTAATTTCTCAAAAAGCAGATGTAAATCGCACGAGCCGACGAGTGTCGTATTCTGAAAAACGTCGTGCAATTCGCCGTCCTCCGACACCAATATCGTCTCCGCGCCTTTCACTGTTCGTAAGAATTGTTTCAACTCTTTGCTTACGATGTGGCCGCCGACGTACAAGATTTTGTCGGGCCGGTACTCCTCTTGCCGCAGTCGACGGCTGTTCCGCAAGATGTGCATGGCCTCGTTCAACGCTTCGCCGCCGTCCGACGCGAGAGGCTCATACAGCGTGGCCCATCTCTCCGCCAGCAGACGCGCCTCCTGCGCCTGATCCGTTTGCCCAATCACGATGAGCGGCCTGCGGGCTTCGAGCATTGCCTCCGCCACCTGGTCGACAACGTCCGCGCCGTTGTCGCGCATCCTCTTGCAGACCCGAGGCTCGGGCAGTTTCGGCGTGTTGAAGTTGTATAGCGGTTCGCGGAGCGGCACGTTGATTAGCACTGGGCCGCGCGCCTGGCCGGTGGCGGTCATCAAGGCCTCGTTGATCAGGCGGTTGGCGTGCCACAGGTCTTCCGCCGTCTCGCCCTCGGGCAGGTCCACCGCGCGCCGGGCCATCGCCCCGAGAGCCCCGCCTTGCGGCATCGTCTGGCCGTCGAGCTGGCCGATCCACGCGCGGGGGCGGTCGGCGGCTATGACGATCAGCGGCACGCCCTGATAGTAGGCTTCGGCCACGCCGGCCGACGTGTCCAGTATCGCCGAGCCGCTCGTGACGCACAGGGCCACGGCTTCGCCCGTCGATTGGCTCAGCCCGATGGCGAAAAACGCCGCCGAGCGCTCGTCGGTCACGGGGTGGCACGCCATGCCGGCCTCGTTCATGTTGTGGCATATAGGCGCGTTGCGGCTCCCGGGGCAGGTCACCGCGTGGCGTACGCCGTGAGCCAGCAGCAGGGCCGTAAGCTCGTTTATTGTGGCGTTGTCAGAAAACATTTATGGGGTCTATGTCTTTGAATATCACTCGCTTCATGGTACCGCGCTTGGCGGCCGCCTCGAGGGTCTCGCTCTCCACTTCGCTGTCGGGCATAAGCCCCACGCCCGAAAAGAGGCGTGTCCGCCCCTCGGTCATTTTCATGCAGCGGATGGACACGTAGAGGTCCGTGTCGCCATCCCCCCACGCCGCGCCGGCAATGCCGCTAAAGTATTCGCGCGCAGTCTTCTCGATGCCCAATATCGCGGCTTTCGCCTCCTTCTGGGGAGTGCCGCACATGGCCGGCGTGGGGTGCAGGGCCAGGGCGGCGTCCCATGCCGTCCGCCCTTCGCGGAGCCGTGCCGCGAACCGTGTCATGAGGTGCGATAGTCCGCCGGCGCGGAGTGTAGTGGTCTCGTCGTTCCTCACCTCGTCGGCCACGGCGCGCAGCCGCTCTCCGACGAATTGGCAGACCACCTCGTGCTCGCGCCGGTTCTTGTCGTCCCAAGAGCCGGGTGAGCCGGACGGGCGCGTCCCCGCCAGAGCCATCGTCTCCACCGTCCACCCGCGCCCGCGCAGCAGTAGCTCGGGGGTGGCCATGAGCCACGCTTCGCCGCCCGACGGTCTGACGAGGGCCACGAACGCGTCGGGGTACATTTTGCAGGCGCGAAGGAACATCTGCCAGGCTTTGCCGCGCAGGTCGACCCCGAGGTCCTCATGTCCCGACAGGACCATTTTGGCGAGGCTGCCTCCCTCGACGAGGGCGTGGGCGGCCACGAATTCGGCGGCGAAGTCGTCGCCACGCTTGGCCACGCTGCTTTCTTGCGATATCGGGGCGTCTGGCGTCTCGGCAGGGAGGGCGAGGCGTTCGGCCGCGCCGCTGAAAAATAGGGTGGGGGTTTTGCCTTCCGTGTCGAAAGGCGCGAAGACGAAGCCCGCGCGGCTGCCCGCCTCTTTGAGGCTGCCCAAGGTCACGGGCTCGCGCCAGATGGCGCAATATGTCGCCTCGCCCGGTCGTCGCCACGCGACACCCGCTCCGGCAAGGCGTTCGTTGTTCTCTTGCATGGTCTCTTTACGCGAATTTAACCATTTCCGACCGCCGTTTGACCCGCCGGGCCTTTTACGACCCGTTTTTAACGGGGTGGGGCGACTTTGGCCGCCCCGATGCCCGCCGTTCGCCTTTTGAATTTTCAATTCTCGTTTTCAAGGCCTATATTTGCGACTCTTAAAGGGGAGTTTGAAAAGAGCCGTCTTTTTGAGTCCTTGCCCGAAGGGGCGTGGCGCGGCGTAGCCCTCCCCGTGATTCTTGAAAATTGGGATAATGTCCAAGATACTCAATCTCGTACAGCTCGCGGCCGACAACGCCAGCCGCTGGATTGTCGACAGGATCGGGCAAAGGTATTTCGTCATTCTGCTCAGCTTGCTCGTCGGTGTGGCCAGCGGAATCGCCGCCGTGACGCTCAAACACGCCATCTCTTTCGTAAAGACTTTTGTCGACGGCTTCGCAAGCATCAACTACAACCTGCTGCTGC
>JAFPDB010000319.1 GCA_017390085.1 Bacteroidales bacterium
ACATCACGACAAAAGTCAATTTCGAGTCAAAATGGGCAAACCTCGTAGGGCAGAAGGGGCTAAAGGGCGAGACCATAGGCCTCTACGAGGGGGCGGGCTACAAGCTCAAGGGCGTTTACCGCCCGACGCCAAGCTGCAGAATGCGCGACAACACCTACCCCGAATTCTGCCCCATATGCCAAGCTGCCCTCAAAGAGGTGATTGATTTCTACACGGCCTACTGACGCGAGTGGCGGCTGTACGTAGCGCGCCCGTCGATGCGGATACCCGTGAGGCTTAAAAAAGAACAACTGCAACAATAATGAGCCTATGATCATTTGCGTACGTCTCGCGAACCTCCGTACCGAAAAAAAAGAAAAACGGCTGAGCCACTCGTCAGAGAGCGGCTCAGCCGACTTCATTTAAAGACAATCCTTTTTGCCGTCCGACGGCGGTTCAGCCGGGCCTTGACGACACGCGCCCGAACCACTGCCGACACCCAACTATCTGCGATTCACGAAGTTGATGAACCGCTCCCGGATGTCGTCCGGAATCTCGCGGACTTGCGTCACGGGGACGTACTCGTATGGCACGTACTCCATGAGCATGGCCGAGGCGTATTGGCCGTTGCGAGTGAACCATGCGCAGAGGCGCAAGGGCGACGTGCCCGACGACGGGTTCTCGCCGCCGATGCCGTCCCATTGGCCGTTGTTCAAGGCGTTCATGATGGCCTGTTTGTCCGAAGCCGAAAAGTAGATGTCGCGCTTCTCGAGGCGTGAGCCTGTCGCCTCGTCCCTCAAGGTCTTACACCCGAAGGCGGCTCTCGCCAACCCGTAGATGCTGACGGCAAGCCCTACGAAAAACAGGGCGTAATAGACCGTCTCGTCGCCTGAGCCGAATATCGACGTTAGGCAGATTATGCCGATGCCGAGCGATGTGGCCATGAGGCTCAACAGGCATTGGGGGACGTCTCTCTTCTCAATGAATCTCGCCTTCATCTCGGGCGAGAGCTGGTTATATTGTGTCGACATAAATGTGCTGATTAATAGTTTGTTGCGTAACACGTGGAGTGCCGCGCCACAGTCAAAGCCCCCCCGAAGCCTATGGTGGTTATGCTCGGTCGCCATGGGCAAAGGTGGGGGAGGTGTGGTGTGGGAAGCAATAGGTTTTGAGGAGCCCGATTTCGTGGACGCCTATGGCTACGCGCGTCCGCATTTAGTCAGGATGCGGCGTGACGCACGATGCCGGGCCGCTGCCAAGCGGCCGTTTCTCAAATTCTTAGGACGTCTATGATGAAAAGAAATGAGTGATTTACAAAAACGATGTGTTTGAAATCCAGCAGACCAAACCGGCAAGCCGTCACGGTGGAGCCAATATGTTCCGCTAATGTGCGCCCCAGCGAGTTTCGCAGGCCGGGGAAGGTGCGCCGTTGCGCGTGCACATGTGCAGGAGTGGATGCTATTGTCGGGTGCGAAAGGGCGGCCAAGCCAGCGTGGCCCGAGGCCTTGAAGATCGACGATATCTGGTCGTCATCGTCGTCGATTGTCCAGGCGCAAGGGTCTGAAGACTGGGCCGAGGATGCCGTCCAGCTACTCGCCTCATGCCCGCTCCCGCCGACCGACATCCAAAGCAGGACGCCGACAAAGATGGCGGTTATGGTGGGTATCGGTCTGAGCTTTGTCATCTTCATTCCTTTCTTGCGAAGCCAAATATAAGCATATTCACGTACAAACCAATTCTTTACGCCATTTTTGCCACAAATGCCGAACTTTCTTCAAGTAAGAGGAGCGTCTTCTTGGCGGCAATGCCCCCGGCGTAGCCCGTCAGGGCCTGGTCTTTGCCAACGACCCTGTGGCACGGCACGATTATGCTCAGCCTGTTCGCCCCGACAGCCTGTGCCACCGCTCTCGCTCCGCCTGGCGAGCCTAAGGCGAGAGCCACTCCGGCGTAGCTCCGCGTCTGGCCGTAGGCTATGGTGTCCAATTCGGCCCACACCATGGCCTGAAATCTCGTCCCGACCACGATGTATGGCAGGTTGAACGAACGTCGCCGCCCGGCAAAGTATTCGTCCAGTTGCCCTGCCGCCAACCTCAAGACTTCCGAGTCGCCCTCTTCAATGTCGCCTCCGAGGGCGCTTCTCAATTTCTCCAAGTTGCGCACGTGCCGGCTCGAGGCCCGCCAGTCGCAAAGGCACATGTCGTCGCCATACGAGCCGAGGAGCAGCTCTCCGCAAGGCGCGACGTAGGGGCGGACCACTATTCTTTTTCCCATCCTATAAGTCTCAGTTTCTCTTTGCGGCTCAACCGCTTGATGTGCCATTCGCGGCTCATGGCCTCCGATTTCGACGTGTGGCGTTCGGCGAAGACGAGGGTCACGGGGCGACGCGTTTTGGTGTACTTTGCGCCCGCCGCGCCAGACCCGTTATGGGCGGCAATGCGCCGGACGAGGTTCGTTGTCCATCCGGTGTAGAGGGTCCCGTCGGCGCAGCGTGCTATGTAGGTGAAGTAGGTCTCCATTTCACAGTGGGGCGAAAAAAACGACGAGCGCCGCGCCTCGGTCTCGGGCTGCGGCGCTCACTTGCATTGCGGCTCTTGCGTCTTATTGTTTGAGTGCCAATTCTTTTATGCAACAGGCGGGCGCGCCGTGGCACCATGGCAAAATCTCATACGGCTGATAGGTGAACACCCACCCTTGGGCCGTGAGCCAGGGCGTCGCCGCGGGCAGGGGGAGGGCGAACGTGCCGTCGGCCAGGTGGCTCTCTTTCGTGTCGATGAGTATCGACGAGGCGAAGGCGTCGTCGTTGGGCATGCACTTCGATTTGCGTATTTCCTCGGTCACGGTCTTGCGGAGTTCGTCGCCAGTCTCGAAGTCCGCCCAAGCCACTCGGGTGCAGTCCGACTTCCTGAACGTCACGCCGTTCACGTTGTAGCCGCCGTGCGCTCCGCCGCTGTATGCGTATTTGTTAATCTCGTAGGTCAGGTAGTCCGAATCTTCAAATACCTTCCTGATGGAGTATGAGACCTCTTCGCCCCACTCGTTGCCGTCCGTCTCGCCAAAGAAGACGTTGGCCGCCATGTCCAGCACTTTCTGGCTCAGGACCGGCGCCTCGCTCGGCAGGAGCTGGCGGGAGAGCCACGCGCGTACGCTGTCGACAAGCTCGGCGCGCGAAGGGTCATCAACTTGTTTGGGGTAGTCTATCTTTGCGTAGAAGTGTGAGCGTCCGCCCAACGGGTCGTTTTCCATTGCGTCTTTGAGAGTCCAGCTGCGTTCGTAGACCAGGCTGTCGACATCAAGCTCGCTTGAATTATGGCTTGCGCATGACGGCATAAGGAGCGAATACGCGACCATGGCGGCAGAGGGGGCGGCCGCCATCGCTATTTTACGGTAAAAACCTGTGGTCATGTGTGTCTTGTGTCTTTTTGCTGACATGTTCCCTATTGCGAAAGTACTAAAAGTTACAATCTATTCCCCAAGTGGTAACTAAAAATTGACTTATCTTTGGGAGGCTCTCTGGAATAATCGGATAGTTTTAGCGTTTTTCATGTCACAGAAGAGAATAATGGTCGTCGACGGCGGCTCCACCAAATGCCATTGGCTCGTTTTCGGGGCTGGCCCCGACGTGGAGTTCACGTCGGGGGGCGTGAACCCGCTCATGGTGCAGGCCAGCCAGCTGACGGCCGAGTGGGAAGCCCTCTTCCGAGGCCGTGAGGTGGGGAGGGTCGACGAGGTGGCCTATTATGGCGCGGGGTGCATTGGCGGCCCGGCCAACGAGAAGGTGGCGCGCGCCCTCGAGAGTGTCACGGGTTGCGGCGCCGTGACGGTTGAGTCCGACATCGTTGGCGCGGCCAGGGCCACGCTCGGCCACGAGGAGGGCATAGCCTGCATTCTCGGGACGGGCTGTAACTCATGCCTTTACGATGGTCGGAAGGTCGTGGCTAACGTGCCGCCCCTGGGCTTCATTCTCGGCGACGAGGGCAGCGGCGCCGACATCGGCAGGGCTGTCGTAGCGGCGGCGCTCAAAGGTTTGTTGAAAGAGATGCTCACTCGCGAGTTTTGGGAGTTCGCCGGCGAAGATTACCGTTCCATCATTTCCCGCGTCTATTCGCAACCGAGGGCGAACGCCTATCTTGCCAATTTCGCGCGCTTCGCCGCCAGCCATCTTGACGATGAGAGCGTCGTGACGCTCGTCTCGCGACGTCTTGGCGAGTTCTTGTCGCGCAACGTCATGCTCTACGACCGGGCGCAGGGCTTGCCCGTGGGCTTCGTGGGCGGCGTGGCCAAGAGTTTCGAGCCTCTGTTGCGCCGCGCGTGCGAGGCTAAGGGTGTGAGTGTCAAGGTCGTCGTCGCCGATCCCACGGAGGGGATCAGGCGTTTCCACGAGGGCTAATCCTCTTTCGGAATCAGTACTTTTAGCGTGTCCCTTGTCGAGCGTATCTGGTTTTTGAGGAGCCAAGGGTTAAGCTCGCGAAGGCGGCGGTACGTCGTGCCGTGGTCTTTGGCCCATTGGGCGATGTCGTCGTTCGGGACGGGCAGCCCGACTGTCTCCGTCTCGTAGGGTTCGTACTTGTCGTCGTCGCCTATGTCGAAGCCGAAATCTTGCGGCGCGTCCACTATCGCCTTGAGCGCCACGATGCGGAAGACGTAGCGGCGCGTCTCCTCGGCCCAGTTGAGGTCGTAGTAGCTCGTCTGGTGTTGCTGCTCCATCACCTTTTTCACCCTCGCGAGGCCGCCGTTGTAGGCCGCCGCCACGAGCGTCCACGAGCCAAGCCGGGCGTAATCCGATTTCAGTTTTTTGCACGCTGCGCGGGTGCTCTTGACGATGTCCATGCGCTCGTCGATCTCGTCGTTTACGCGCAGCCCGTACTCTTTGGCCGTCGCCTCCATGAATTGCCATAGGCCCACCGCCCCGGCGGGCGACTTGGCCGTCGCCACGAGGTTGCTCTCCGCCACGCAGAGGTATTTCATGTCGTCGGGCACTCCGCATTCGCGCAATATTGGTTCAATCGCGGGGAATATGCGGCCCGAGCGTTTGATGATGAGCAGGGTGTTGGAGTGCAGGAACGTGTTGGTGATTATCTCGCGGTCCAGGCATTCGAGGATGTCTTGTCGGCCGAGGGGCATCTCTTCGCCACACAGGTCGGCTTTCTTGGGGACGCTTGGGATGGTCGTCTCTTGCGGGTGGCGCGGGGTCTCCGAGTCCGTGCAGGATGGTGGGGTGGAGCATACAAAAAGGCAAGCGGTAATTGCCACGATGGCCGCGATGGCAGCGGCGACGATTTTTTTCATCACTTGATTGTCGGTTTCAGTTGGCAAACTTACGAATTATGAGGCAAGTGGGCTTGGTTTTGGCCGTGGCAATTTGTCTGGCAGGGTTTTCGGGTGGCACACCCTCGCTCCCAAATTTGGAGGGGAATTAGTAGATTAGCATTTGACAGCGCCGCCACAGCATCGAATGAGAACGTTTTGCCGTGACGGGCTTTAAGTGTCCACACGCAATCTTTTCCACTATGAAGCAGCAGCGAGATATTATTTTCGTTACGTTCGACGCACCTCGTCCAGATTACCCTTCAATGCCCTATGGCGTTGCCTGCTTAATAGCGGCTATTAGAAAAGCCGGCTTTGTTGCGTCGCATCTACAAATCAACACACAGTCAATTTTGGCTGAGCGATCCAGTATACCGGAATATGTAGGTCCTGTACATTCAAGAGGCTTCCAAAACTACAGAAAGGAAATTCAGAATATGGTACAGACACAGATAGATGCAAACTTGAATTGGATAAAGAAGTTCCGTTTCGTTGCCTTTTCGTATACGAGGTGGAGCAAAACATTTTGTGAGAAGGCAGCAGAAGTTTTATGGATGTCTGGCTACGTGAAAGACAATCCAGAAGAAGGAGGACGGATAATCTTTGGCGGATATGAGATAACAGCGTATGACGACGATAAACTTGCATCGTTGGATATGGCACATATATTCACTAAAGGCTACGCAGAAAGAGCGTATGTGGACCTTTTGTTTGGTAAAGATGGCAGGTGTCTCGAAAATGGGAAGTTCTATCATCGTGTATATGAAAGCCAAATACAAGATGAGGATGTCGTGTCACCATATCTTAGTGGCATTCTCGCCCCTATAACCAGAAAAGTGTATTGGGAGACCAAGAGAGGTTGCCCATACAATTGTGGCTTTTGTGAATGGGGAGCTCAGAAGAAAAAAAATAAGAATGAGATTGTTGAGTTAAAGTGGGATGGTAGATTGAAACAAGAACTTGATCTGTTTCGCCTGTCAGGTGTCGAGGAAATCAACATTCTAGATGGAACGTATTGTTTCTCTAAAGGAATGAAAAATCACCTTTTCATCCTAAGTCACATACTCGACTATACTGACATGAATGTGGTATGCCAAGCTCGATTTGAAGGACTAAAGGGTGACTTTATCTCCCTATGCTTTAAGAATAGAGGACGTATCCATTTGGAGTTCGGGTTACAGACAATTCACAAAGCAGAGGAGATTACGATAGGAAGGCAAAATAATCTTGAGCAAATTAGTAAGCAGCTTGAGACGTTGAGAGACAATAATATTAGCTATGAGGTCAGTCTTATCTATGCAATCCCAGGTCAAACAATCTATACTTTCATTGACTCCATAGAGTATCTCCTTAGTTTCGGATGTCAGAGGATTCGTGCATTCCCATTGCAGATAGCGGCGAATTCAGAATTAGCTAAGAATCGTGAATACAGGACAGGAAGGAGAAACAAAGACGAAATGACTTGTTCAGTTGTTGCGTCTTCATCCTTTTCGGAAGACGAATATGTTGATATGGATGTGTTGGCCCAAAGGTTGTTTGGTGTGCCATATGAAAGATTCTATTCCAATACGAAAGATACAGTTAGGCTTTGTAAAGAAAATGCGAAAAAAGCAGATCTGCAATACCAGTTCTCGCTATCGTCTGAAGACATTAAGAGTCTATCAGAAGAAGACACTCATCTCTTGGTCTATTTGATTAACCGTTAC
>JAFPDB010000320.1 GCA_017390085.1 Bacteroidales bacterium
GCGAGCAGCGCATTGCGTCGTTGAACCAGAGCATCGAAGTGATAAACACCGACTTGCGTCGCGAGCGCGAATTGACCGCCGAGAGCCGTCAGCTGAAGAGCATATTCTTGACCAACCTGAGCCACGAGATCCGGACCCCGATGAACGTCATCATCGGCTTCGTGGACCTGCTTGACAAGACGGATGACGAGAGCGAGCGTCAAAGGTTCATCGACATCGTACGGCAAAGCGGTTATCAGCTGCTCAAAGTGATTGACAATCTGGTGGAAATCTCGAAACTGCAGAGCAACTACATGCTCAAACCCGCTTGCCCCGTCCAGCTCAACGAGCTGCTGACGAAAA
This sequence comes from Bacteroidales bacterium, assembly GCA_017390085.1. Lineage (GTDB taxonomy): Bacteria > Bacteroidota > Bacteroidia > Bacteroidales > Marinilabiliaceae > W3P20-009. The sequence continues at coordinate 343 of JAFPDB010000320.1, forward strand.
TCAAGATGAAATATCAGGAAGAGTTGCGCAAGGAGGGCAAAGAGGTGGAGGTCGTGACCGTCTTCTCGTTGAAAGCCCCCAACGACACCATTTGGAACAGCGATGAGATCATAACAAAAGTGTTGACCCAAATACTGGACAACAGCTGCCGTTTCACGACGAGCGGGCAGATAACCATATCGTACACCGTCAACCACAAGGAGGCCACATTCTGCGTGACGGACACGGGACCGGGATTTAAGCCCGGGACCGAAAAAGAGGTCTTCGACATGTTTGGCGACATATCGATTGAAGACGCGGGGAAAGGCAAGGGCATAGGCCTCGCGGTTGCGGCGAAATACTTGTCGCTATGTGGCGGCAAGATATGGGTCGACACGACATACCGTTCGGGCGCGTGCGTCAACTTCACGATCCCGACGGACAAATTGTAGGAAGATAATCATCCCCCTCAGAATACATTACACTTAAAACGAAGAGAGACATGATGCCGATATACGAGACGGACCAGTATCTGAAGCCGTATGCGCAGATATTGGACAACAGGCGAAAGCGGACAGTAGCGAGGCTTGAGGAGCTCAAGGACACGTGCGGGCCGATGGAGCAATTCTCCCGGGCGTACGAGTATTACGGAATGCACCACGCGGGCGGCAAATGGACGCTGCGCGAATGGGCTCCGAGCGCGACGGAAATATACGTGATTGGCGAATTCTCGGGGTGGAATGAGGACGAGCGGTTCAAGATGCGCCGTCTGGAATTTGGCAACTGGGAGATTGAGATTTCGGACAAAGAGATCCGCCACGGCGACAAATTCAAGATGTCGGTCCACTGGGTGGGCGGGAGCGGCGAGAGAATCCCCGCGTACATTGGGCGCGTGGTCCAAAACGAGGACACCAAAGTTTTCGACGCGGTGGCGTGGGACTTCAAGCCCTACAAATGGACCGACCAAAACTTCAAAGTCGGTACCGAGCCCCGCCTCATCTACGAGGCCCACATCGGCATGAGCGGCGAGAAAGAGGGGGTGGCGACCTACGAAGACTTCCGCAAAAACGTATTGCCCCACGTTGAGGAGATGGGGTATAACACTTTGCAGCTCATGGCCGTGCAGGAGCACCCTTACTATGGCAGCTTCGGCTACCACGTCTCGAGCTTTTACGCCGCGAGCAGCCGTTTTGGCGAGCCTGAGGACCTGAAACGCCTTATCGACGAGGCGCACGGGCACGGGATTGCCGTGATCATGGACATCGTCCACTCTCACGCCGTGAAGAACGAGAACGAGGGCATATCGCGTCAGGACGGAACGCTCGACCTATACTTCCATGGCGGCGACAGGGGCAACCACCCGGCATGGGACAGCCGCTGCTTCAATTACGGGAAGACCGAGACCTTACGGTTCTTGCTGTCGAACTGCCGCTGGTGGCTCGAGGAGTACCATTTCGACGGCTTCCGTTTTGACGGCGTGACGAGCATGCTCTACTACGACCACGGCCTCGGTAAGGACTTCACGTGCTACGCGGACTACTTCCGCGCCAACGAGGACGAGGACGCCATCAGCTACCTGATGATGGCCAACAAGCTGATTCACAGCGTTCGGCCTGACGCCATAACCATTGCCGAGGAGATGAGCGGCTACCCCGGCATCGCGGGTCCGCTGGAGGCTTGCGGCGTTGGGTTCGACTATCGCCTCTCGATGGGAATCCCCGACTACTGGATAAAGCTCATAAAGGAGGTGCCCGACGAGAAGTGGCCCGTGGGCAGGATTTTCTACGAGCTTCAGCTCCATAGGCCCGAGGAGAAAGTGATAAACTACGCCGAGAGCCACGACCAGGCCCTCGTGGGCGACAAGACGATAATCTTCCGCCTAATCGACAAAGAGATGTACACGGCGATGAACCTGGAGAGCCAGAACATGGCCGTGGACCGCGGTATGGCGTTGCACAAGATGATACGCCTTGTGACGCTCTTCACGTCGACGGGCGGCTACCTGACCTTCATGGGCAACGAGTTTGGCCACCCCGAATGGATAGACTTCCCGCGCGAGGGCAATGGCTGGAGCTACAAGTACGCCCGTCGGCAGTGGGGTCTCGCCAAGGCCGACTATTTGCGCTACCACTTCCTGATGGATTTCGAGCGCGAGATGATAGAGATTTTCAAACAGCTCCCGTCGCCGAGCTACCCCTACAGGTATTATGACTACGACCCGACGCAAGTGCTGGCGTTCGGCAGGGGCGACTATCTGGTGGTCTTCAACTTCAACCCGTCGACGTCGTATACCGACTACGCCATCCCCGTGCCGGCCGGGCGGTACAACATCGTGCTGTCGACCGACGAGGGCCGATTTGGCGGGTTTGACCGCAACGACATGTTCTTCGTCTTCTACACCCAGAAGCTTGGCGGGCAAGATATGCTGAGGCTCTATTTGCCGAGCCGCTCGGCCATGATATTGAAGAGGAAAGACATTGTGCACATAAGGTAAAAGCCTCTCGGAGGCAAAGAGATAAGCAGTCGTTGCGGCTCCCTGTCGAGGAAGACGGGGAGCCGCCTTTTTTGCGGGAGAGGGTGTAAATTGGAGAGGGCGGGCTGGCTTGGGGTGAGGAAAAATAACAAAGTGTTATTTTGTCTGAGAGATTATGAGTGTTTTAGCCGTGCGTGCGTGTAATGCCGTATCCCGACGGCATCGCGGGCGCGGCGTCGCATGGGCGATGCCGGAAAAAATGGTACTGAACTAAAAAGTAAGAAAGAAAGCAGAAAAAAGGAATTGGAAACGCAACGTCGCGTGTCGCAAGGCGATAGGCGCGAAAAACTAAGCGGAGGCGCGGCCTCCAAAGAACTTAATTCGGCGTTTCTGTTCTGACACTTGTGGAAATAGAGGACATAATTATATGATGAGTGCCATATCCGCATATTGTCTGTTCCCCAAGAGACCTTCAATTAGGTTAGAGCCTGTCAGTGACACGGAGTCTTGTCGGCAATTGTGCTTGTTCTGAATTCATCGAACTCACGTTAACTAGCTTCTACCACAAAACCGTTTAAACGATGAGCAAAAGTACGCATTTTAGCGGACAGCCGATGTAAGGACAGTTGATAGCCTTGCTTGACAAGCGGAAAATCCTTGAATTTGGCAAAGAAGCCCGCTCAGAAAGGTATGTGAAGAGTTTTGACGCGTGGTGGCACCTTCTCGTCATGCTCTATGCCGTGATCAAGCGGCTGGACTCCCTGCGGGAGATATCAGCGTCCATGTACCCGGAAGCCAACAAATTGTCCCACATAGGCATAACATCATTGCCAA
>JAFPDB010000321.1 GCA_017390085.1 Bacteroidales bacterium
ACTTCTTGAAGAGCCTCACGTAGTCGACTTTCATCTCGACAGGATTGTCGAAAATGCTGTCGTCAATCGCCCCTCCCCACGAACCACCGAGTGCGAGGTTCAGGACGATGAAAAAGCTCTTGTTGAAAGGCCATTTAACGGTTGTGGAAGCCGCCCCGTGCGGCTCCCAGAGCGTGGCGGACTCGACTCCGTCGATGTAGAACGTGAGGCAGTCGTCGCCTTGGTCGGCCTCCTTCTTCCATTCGAGGGCGAAGGTGTGGAAGCCCCCCTCGATGCCGTCGACGTATTGCCGGTTCGACCAGTTGTTTCCCACCGATCCGTTTTTCTCCTTGGTGTGGGCGGCGTGCGAGATCATGGTAGGCTCGCTGCCGACGTGCTCCATTATGTCAATCTCTCCGCAGAGAGGCCATCCGGCGGTGGAGTTGTTGGCCCCGAGCATCCAGAACGCCGGCCATGTGCCGGCCCCGCTGGGGAGGCTGATTCGCGCCTCGACGTAGCCGTAAGTGAACTCGTAGAGCCCCTTGCTCGTGATTCGCCCCGAGGTGTAGGCGTTGTTGCCGACGGTCTGTTTGCGCGCCTCGATGACGAGGCACCCGTCTTCGATTCGGATGTTGTCGCCGTCGGTGTAATACTGTTTCTCCTGGTTGCCCCATCCATTGCCGCCCGTCTCGCACTGCCAGTTGAGCGGGTCGAGGGTGGCGTCCTCAAACTCGTCGCTCCAGACGAGGGTGTAGCCTTCTGGGGCTTGGACGGTTGGCGTGACGGGCGATGGGGCTTGCTGCCCGCTTTCGTCGTCGCACGAGGCGAAGACCATTGCCGCCATAAGGGCTCCTATGGCTAAGATTAACTTTTTCATGGCTTTTTGACGTTTTGGGATTTGGATTGCAAAAGGCCGCCCCGGCGTTGTTTGCCACCGGGGCAGCCTCACAAATCAAAAGAGTAAATCTCAAGCGGCAGTGTGCCTATCTATTACTCGGCTTTCTTGTAGATGTAGCAAGCGTCGTACTCAAAAGTGGTTCCGGGGACGCCTCCGCTAAGGTGGGCGAAGACGTTGGCTGACTTGACTCCCGTGCGGTAGGCGAGTCCGGCGTCGAAGAACTCCGACATCGGGATCTCGATCTCTGTCCAGTCGCCTTTGGCCACGGAAGTACCCTTCTGGTGGTAGGTCACTTGCCCGTCGACGTAGTCGCCGCAGATGGCCACCTTGCCCTCGTTGCCGTCGCCCTGCCCGAGGATGACGAGCTGTGGCGCGGAGCCCTTGACGGCGATGTGGAAGTAGTATTTCTCAGGCTCGTCGTTGTTGATCTGGGCCAGTTTGTCCAGAAGGTCGCCGTCGTTGATGGTGTAGCTGGCTCCCGACCATCCTACGCCTCCCACTTTGAGGCTGACCCACGTGTCGGCAAGTCCGAAGAAGTTGAGTCCGGAGCAGGAGCCGGCGCTGTAGGTGTTCTCCCAAATGTAGTAGAACTTGGTCTGGTCGTCGGGGCGGAAGTCGGCGACGACGTTGTTTGCGATGCCCTGAGCCGTCTGGCCGTCGAGGGAGAAGAGGTAGAAGTTGGAGCCCTTGATGGTAGGGTTTGGATTAGGGTTCGGTTCGGTGTCTGAGTCAGAGTTCTTGACCGTGATGTCGCATACGGCAGTCTTGCCGCCAAAGGCCGCGCTGATGGTGGCCGATCCTTCGGCGAGAGCCGTCACCAGGCCGCCTTCGACACTCGCCACGTTGGCGTCGGTGGTGGCCCACGTGACGTCGAAGCCTTCAGGATCCGTGACGGCAGTGAGGCGCAACGTCTCGCCCGTGGCCAGCTCGGCCGACGACTGGCTCAGCCTGATGCTGTTTATGACGGGTTGTTCTTCTTTTTTGTCGTCGCCATCGTCGTCGGAACAAGCCGGCGCCACAAGCGCCGCGGCCGCGGCCATCAGAAGAGGGAACGCCACTCTGCCTACCTTCTCTACGCACCGCTCCGCGATGCTCTTAATCGTAGTCTTCATTGGTAAAAGAGATTATGTATTGTTTTTTGTGTCTGTGCCGCATTTTTGCCCTGCCATGTTTTTCCACTGTCTCGCCCCCATATCGCGGAGTGGACTTTATGGGCTTATCGGGTTGGCCTTGTTGAGCCTTGCGACTGAGCAAAATTCATCCTTTTTAACGGGCGGATATTTAAAAGGTAAAGGCTCGGGTAAACAATCTTTAAAGCTACGCATTGATTATCAACAACTTAAAAGAATAAAAGGTAAACCGTAGCGCAAGTCAGGGAAACTAATATTTGCTCTTTTTGACCGTGTTTTGCTAAAAAATGTAGACCCCATCTTGGCGCATACAGACAAAAAAAGCCCGCCCAAAGGTCTTTTCCCTTAGGGCAGGCATTCTGATGTTATTGTATTCTTGACGATGGGGAGCCAGGGACGCTCGCGCCCCTTGATTGACGGAGACTTGTTATTGGCCTCCACCCCACAAAAAACAGCCCCGGGCACCTCGAGCAATCACTGCTCTCGGGACACCGGGGCCTCTCGAATCAAAACTTATTTCTTAAGTTTCCTGAGTTTACTCTTTAGCTTTGAACTGCCAGAAGGAGGCTTCGCCCCATCCGCCAAGATCGCCAAAGGCGCCTCCGTCGGGGTAGACAAGAGTCATGTGCTGATCGTCGAGGTAGACGACTTCGAAGTCGGTGACGTACTTGCCTCCAGCGTTAATCTCGAAGGGCCATAGTACGGAGTTGTCGCCAGTGATAAGATGGCCGACGCACCAGTAGGTCTTATCCTCGTTCTGTTTGGCTTGGTCGGTGTCGAGCTTATACTTGGTGGTGTTGAGCAGCTTGCCGTTGCCGTCGTACTTCTTGATTTCGCCATCGGTGGTGAGTGTGAAGTAGGCGTTGAAGCTCTCTTCGCCTGTTAGCTCGCCTGTGACGGAGTGTTTGAGCTGCTCTTCGAACTCATCTTCGGCGGCTACGCCCCACCATTTTCCATTGGCCGTGAAGTAGACTTCGGCGCCGTCGCCACCGCAGTAGCCCATGTTGCCCCATACGGCGCCAGCGGGAGACTCGGCGTTCCAAGTCCAGCTCTTGCCCTTGCCGTCGACACCTACAGCCGCGCCTTCGTAGTCGTTGGCGGTGAACTGCCAGAAAGTAGCCTCACCCCATCCTCCGAGAGCGTCAAAATCGCCATTGTCGGGGTAGACGAGCGTCATTGCGTTGGTGGAGAGATAGACGACTTCGAACTCGGTGACGTACTTGCCGCCGGCGTTAATCTCGAACGGCCAGAGGACGGAGTTCTCGCCAGTCTTGAGGATGTAGGGGGCCCAAGCGGCTCTCTCCTCATTGGGCTGCGCGACGACCTCGTATGTCGTCTCGTTGAGTTTAGTACCGTTCTCGTCGTACTTCTCGATGGTGCCGTCTTCGGTGAAGACCATGTAGGCGTTGACGCTCTCCTCGCCAGTGAGCTGGCCAGTGACAGAGTGCTGGAGCTGAGTGTCGAAGACTTCGTTGACACCGTCTACGCCCCACCATTTGCCGGCGCCAGACTTGTAGACATCGGCGCCGTCGCCACCGCAGTAGCCCATGTTGCCCCAGAAGGCGCCGTCAGTGGCCCTGGTGTTCCATTTGTAGACCTTACGCCCGAGGTCGGAGCAGAAGAGCCTCTCGGTGGGTGTGAGTTCGGCCTTGACGAAGACGTTGGCGGTCTTCTCAGCCACGACACGCGTACCGTCGGCGTTGTAGGTGG
>JAFPDB010000322.1 GCA_017390085.1 Bacteroidales bacterium
AGGACGAGTCCAAAGAGTTCCTCAACGAGTTCGACACCTTCTTCCTGAACCTCTACCCCACGTTCGTGAGCGACTTCAACAAGCTCTTGCGCCCCGAGGAGCAGATAGCGACCCACGACGAGGGCCAGCTCAACACGGTGTTGCGGATTTACGCCCTCGTACGCCTGGGCATCAACGACAGCGTCAAGATTGCGGAATTTCTGCACTGCTCGGCTCAGACGGTGTACAACAACCGACTCAAGACGCGGAATAAGAGCATAATAGCGAAAGAGGAGTTCCTCAGCGCCGTCCAGAACTTGGGCAGGGCGGGCGCGTAGGGGCTGCTTTATGCGCAGGATTGACAAAAGGCTGGCAAGATGCCAGCCTTTTTTTATTGCCCGCAAGGATAGCGAACGCTCTACATTTTTTAGCAAATGAGGGTCAAAATGAGAAAATATTAATTCCCTCGATGCTCAAAAGAGTTTACCTCCACGAAAGGTAAATCGGCTAACAATCAACCATTTAGCAAATTTGACATTTACCTCAACCTATTACCTCACCCGCCCAGATGCGTTAAAAAGGCTGAATTTAGCATTGTCAAAACTGAAGTAGGACACCTACTCGAAAAACGTGAATCTCTATGAACAAAAGAATGAAACAAACCATGGCCAGAAGGGGCTTAGCCTCTTTAGCCTTGTTTCTCTTGATGAGCGTCTTCGCATGGGCGCAAAACATAACCATCAGGGGAAACGTCAAAGACGCTTCGGGCGAGCCGATCATCGGCGCGAGCGTCATCGTGAGCGGGACGACTCACGGCACGGTGACCGACATCGATGGCAATTTCACCATTGCCGACGTCGCCACGGGAGCCGAGATTGAGGTATCGTTCATCGGCTACGCCAGCGCTACTATCAAAGCCAGCGGCGAGACCCTCAACGTGGTGCTTCAAGACGACACCCAGAGTTTGGAAGATGTAGTCGTCATCGGCTACGGCGTGCAGAAGAAGTCTGTCGTCACGGCCTCGATCGCCAAGGTCAGCTCCGACGACCTGGCCGGCAAGACCCGCCTCCGCGCCGACGACGCCCTCAAAGGCATGGCTGCGGGCGTGAACGTCACCTCGTCTTCCGGCCAGCCAGGTTCGAGCTCGATGATCCGCATCCGCGGCATCGGCACAATCAACAACTCGGACCCTCTCTACATCATTGACGGCATGCCCACAGACCAGAGCGGCATGGAGTCAGTCAACCCTGCCGACATCGAGTCGATGGAGGTCCTGAAGGATGCCGCGTCTGGCGCCATCTACGGAGCCCGCGCCGCCAACGGCGTAATCCTCGTGACGACCAAGAAAGGCAAGAGCGGCAAGGCGCAGATCAACTACAACTTCTCCTACGGCTGGCAGAGCAAATGGAAGAAACGCGATGTCACGGGCGCGACGGACTACGCCATCCTCATGAACGAGAAGTATCTCAACGGCAAGCAGGAGCTGCCGGCCGACATGGCAGGGCTCGCCGACCCATACAACATCGTCGACGTCAACGGCAATAAGATTGAGGGCTTCGGAACCGATTGGCAAGAGGCCCTGTTCAACGACAACGCCCCGATCATGCAGCACGACGTCTCGATAAGCGGCGCCACGGAGAAGGTCAACTACTACCTCTCGATGGGCTACTTCTCGCAAGAGGGCATCGTCGGCGGTAATTACGGCCAGTCCAACTACGACCGCTTCACCCTCCGCTCCAACAACCAGTTCACCCTCATCGACGAGAGCGCGGAGCGCAACTTCCTCAACAAGCTCGACCTCCAGGCCAACCTCTCCTACATGCGCGTCCACAGCACGGGCATCGACGCCAACTCCACATGGGGCTCGCCTCTGGGCTCCGCCCTCTACCTCGCGCCCACTCTGCCCATCACCCTGACGGGCGACTTGGCCAAGAAGATGGTGGACCACTACTCGGCCTACGATCTCTATAAGGACGCCAACGGCAACCCCTACACAATCCCCGGCTACCTGGGCTCCTACAACGAGCAGAACAACCCGATTGCCATGATGAAGGGCGAGCCGACAAAGTACTGGTCCCAAAAGTTCATGCCCAAGTTCGCATTCGACCTCCAGATTTGGGACAACCTCAAATACCACTTCACATGGAGCGCCGAGCAATCCTTCTACGGAAACAGCAGCGCAACCTTGAGCAAGTTCTACCTCTCGGGCAACAACAACAGCGACCACACCCAGGCGTCGGTCTACAAGGGCAACAACACCCGTTGGCAGACCGAGAACACCCTGACCTACGACAACAAGATTGAGAACCACAGCTTCGGCATAGTCCTTGGCCAATCGGCCACCGAGTTCTACGGCGACGACCTGAGCGGCTCGCACTGGAACCTCATCAACACGGGCAAGCCCTTCTTGAGCTACACCACTGGCGGCGACTTCGGCACCGAGGTCGATGCCGACGGCAACATAATCGGTGTGAAGAGCTACGTCGGCGTCGGCGGCGGCCCCTACGTCAAGCACCACCTCACGTCAATCTTCGGCCGACTGAGCTACAACTACGGCGAGCGCTACATGCTCCAAGTGACGGTGCGCCGCGACGGTTCGAGCCGTTTCGGTTCCAACAACAAGTATGGCACCTTCCCCTCCGTCTCGGCGGGCTGGAACGTCACCAACGAGAGCTTCATGGAGTCCACCAACTCGTGGCTCACCAACCTTAAGATCCGCTTCTCGTGGGGTAAGAACGGCAACGACAACATCGGCGACTTCGCCTACACCACCCTCACCAACGTTGGCGGCGACAGCAACTACTATCTGGGCCAGACGCAGCAGATGGCGTTCGGCTCCAAGGCCAACCGCCTCGCCAACCCCGACCTCAAATGGGAGGAGAGCGAGCAAACCGACATCGGTGTCGACCTCGGCCTCTTCGGCAACGCCCTCACCTTCACGGCCGACTACTTCATCAAGAAGACCAACGGCATGATTATCGAGATGCCTATCCCCAGCTACGTGGGCGAGGCCAAGCCCCTGGCCAACGTGGGCGACATGGAGAACTCGGGCGTGGAGTTCGAGCTCGGCTACAAATGGAACGTCGGCGAGGCCAACTTCGCCGTCAAGGCCAACGCCTCCTACCTCCACAACGAGCTCAAGAACCTCGGCAACGAGACCGGGTTCCTCAACTGGGGCATCAACCAGTTCAGCGACGGCGGCACCCGCGCCGAGAACGGACAGCCATTCCCGTTCTTCTACGGATACAAGACCCGCGGCGTATTCCAGAACATGGACCAGGTCAACAGCTACACGTGGACCGACCCCTCGTCGGGCGAGACCAAGCTCATCCAGCCCGACGCGCAGCCTGGCGACCTTATCTTCGCCGACGTGGATAACGACGGCTCCATCACCACCGACGACCGCACCAAAATCGGCAAGGGCACGCCCGACTGGACCTTCGGCTTCAACCTCAACGCCGAATGGAAAGGCTTCGACCTCAGCGTCTTCCTGCAAGGCGTGACGGGCGTGGACGTCTTCGACGCCACATATCGCCAAGACATCGCCTCGGGCAACTTCCCGACGTGGGTCCTCTCGCGATGGACTGGCGAGGGAACGTCGAACAGGGTGCCAATCCTCAAGCAGGGCGACAGCAAGAACTGGGTTTGCAGCGACCTCTACATCCAAGACGGATCCTACCTCCGCCTCAAGAACCTCCAGCTCGGCTACACCGTCCCGCGCGCCATCACCCAGAAAGCCCACATCAACCGCCTCCGCGTCTTCGCCATGGCCGAGAACCTCGTGACGTGGACCAAATACTGGGGCTTCGACCCCGAAATCGGAACGAGCGGAACGTCGCTCGGCGTCGACTACGGTGTCTACCCGCAGGCCCGCACCTTCACCGTGGGCGTCAACCTCTCCCTCTAACGGCATACAGCACAACCGATCATAAAGAATACGATTATGAAAACCAGCATATCGACCTACGCCACTCTCGCCATGGCCTCCCTGGCGACGGCGTCTTGCAGCGACGACTTCCTCGACGTCACGAACCCCACGGGCGAGCCGCTTGAGGAGTACTACACCACCAACGAGAGGCTCGAGGAGGCCCTAATGTCGGCCTACTCGCCACTCCACTGGCCCGACTGGGACGGCACGGCCTACAACGACCTCACGGTCGACGCCGAAATCATGGGCGACGACTTCTTCGTGGGCGGAAGCAGCATCACGGACAACCAGCATTGGCACAAGCTCTTCAACTTCGAGGCCGACGGCAATAACACCCTCGCCACCCTCTGGACCGACTTCTACTCCGGAATCAAGAGGACCAACGACGTGATTGAGTACTGCTCATGGGGCGGCGGGACTCCCGAATACCGCGAGAAGTGTGTCGCCCAGGCCCGCCTGCTCCGCATCTACTACTACAACATCCTCTGGCACTACTACGGCAGCGTGCCCTTCTACTTGGAGAACCTCAAATACCCCTACACGGCCACGCAAATCCCCGCCGACGAGATCTACGCCAACCTGATTGTCGAGCTCGAGGACATCATTGCCGCCGACATCCTGCCCATGCGATGGCCGTCGACCGAGGCGGGCCGCACGTCCAAGGCCTTCGCCTACATGCTCTACGCCGAGATGGTCATGTATCAGAACGACACCCAACGCTACGGCAAGGCCCTCGAGATGATGAAAGCCATTGAGGCCTCGGGCGAATACTCGCTCAACCCCGACTACGCCAGCCTGTGGGAAGAGAGCGGCGAATGGTGCGACGAGTCGATCTTCGAGGTCAACTACGACGACAACGCCGCCCAGCGCGACTGGGGCACGTCGATGTACGCGGGCGGCAGCGTCCTGCCGACCCTCATCTCGCCCAACGGATGGCCCGGCGGCGACGGCTGGAACGCCGGCGAAGACGGGTGGGGATTCCTCCCGATGAAGCCCGAGACGGCCGCCATGTTCCCCGAAGGCGACGCCAGGCGAGACGCGACCGTATGGGACGTGACGGGAGTCACCTACACCGAGCGCTACCAAGACACGCACCTCTGGCTCAAAAAGTATCGCCCCTACTCCGAGAACAGCAAGGATTGCCCGACGTCGAAAAACCTCAACTACAATAACAACAAGCGGATCTACCGCTACGCCGAGACGCTCCTCAACATTGCCGAGCTCACCATCATGACGGGCGGATCCTCGTCGGAGGCTCTCAACTACCTCAACCGCGTCCGCACCCGCGCCGGCCTGAGCGGCTACACCGAGTGCAACATCGACAACATCCTCAACGAGAGGCACTTGGAGTTCTGCGGCGAAGGCAAACGCTACTTCGACCTTGTCCGCACCGGCTACGCACAGACAACCCTCGTCGCCGACAAGTATGGCTACCGCACCAACGCCTGGACCCCGAGCAAGAAGCACATTCCGCTCGCCCAGTCTGAGCTTGATGCCGACCCTACACTCAAGCAGAACAATTACTAAACGCCTAAAACCTCAGTTATGAACAAGATATTCAGACATATGGGCAGTGTGGCCTGCTGCGCTCTCGCGCTCGTGGCCTGCACACCCGACGAGTTCGACGGGGCAAAT
>JAFPDB010000323.1 GCA_017390085.1 Bacteroidales bacterium
GGGTGTCCGACGTCTCCACTTGAGCCAGGATCTGTTTGCCTTCGGCCGTCTTTTGCTGCTCCTCTCTCATCCCGCGCGAGTTCTTGACGTCGGGGATGACGGTCATCTCGAAAGGTATGTAGTGGGGCAGGCGGGAGGCGTAGTCGGCTATCCCCGTTTGGAGATATGGAGAGTCGGTCTTGCCGATACAGAGCAGGACTGTCTTCATAGCTTATTGTCACTCAACGAAATAGACCCTCTTGATGCGTCGCCCGATGCCAGTCAACACCTCGTATGGGATTGTCCCGATGCGAGCCGACATGTTCCATACGGGGTCGGTGTCGCCGAATAGCTCCACAGTGTCGCCAGCCTCCACACCCGGGACGTCGGTCACGTCGACCATGCATATGTCCATACAGACGTTGCCCGCAATCGGGGCGAAATGGCCCCTGACCAGGACTCGGCCCGTGCCGTTGCTCAGGCGCCGGTCGACGCCGTCGGCGTAGCCTATGGGGACCACCGCTATGAGCGAGTCGCGCTCAAGGACAGTCCGACGGTTGTACCCGACGGTCTGCCCCGCTTTGACGTGACGGACCATGGCGACGTAGCTCTTAAGCGTAGCGACGTTTTGGAGCTTGGAGTTGTCGATGGCCGATACGCCGTAAAGGCCTATGCCGAGGCGTACCATCTCCATCTGATGGTCGGGGAAACGTTCTATCCCTGCCGAGTTCAGTATGTGGCGCAGAAACTTGTAGCCCAATGAGTCGGACAGTGTTTCGCAAGCTTGGCGGAAGTCGGAAATCTGTTGGAGGGTACCCTCGTCTTTGGTGGGGTCCTCGCTCTCCACAAGATGCGAGAAAGCGGATGCCACTTTCAGGTTGCCCAGCCTGGCGAGCGTCTCTGCCACGCGCGCGGCGTCGGCGGTCTCGAATCCCGAGCGGTTCATGCCCGTGTTGAATTTTATGTGCACCGGGGCGTCGCTCATCCCTGTCTTGCTCACGGCCTCAGAGTAAGCCTTCAGCACCTCGAAGCCGTAGATTTGGGGTTCGAGGTCGTATTTGAGCATGAGGTCGAAGCTATGGGCCTCCGGGTTCATCACCACGATGGGCAACGATATCCCCGCCTCGCGCAGGTCGTAGCCCTCGTCGGCGAAAGCGACGCCGAGGTAGTCGACACCCTGCTGCTGCATCAGTTTGGCGATCTCGAAAGATCCCGTGCCATAGCTGTATGCTTTGACCATGGCCAGGAGTTTCGTTTCCGGACGGAGGTATCGGCGGAAGTATGCTATGTTGTGGGCCAAGGCGGTCATGTTGACCTCCATTATCGTGCGGTTGCGTAGGCTCTCGAGCATGGTGGCTATGCGCTCAAAGCGGAAGAAGCGCTGCCCCTTGAGGAGTATGGCCTCGTCGTGGAAATCGGCGGTCGACATGTGGCGCAGGAAGTCGTCGGTCGACTCAAAGAATTGCGCCCCTGGGCGGCCGGCCATGTTGGCGGATATGCGGGGCCCGATGCCTATGAGGCGGTCCACATTCTTGTCGGCCAATAGTTGCCCCACTCGGAAGTAGAGCAGGGCGTCGGGCAAGCCTGTTTGCTGGAGGTCGGAGAGGATGAGCGTCCGCGTCAGCTTATGGCGTCCGCCCATGACGTAGAGCATGTCCAGGGCCACTTCGAGCGACGTGATGTCGGCATTGTAGGCGTCGTCGATGATTGTGCAGCCGTTGTGGCCCGGCTTCTGCTCCAGGCGCATCCCCACGCTCTCGATTGTCGGGACTCGGGCTGCGAGGGCGTCCGGAGCTATGCCCGTCTCGAGGGCGTACACTATGGCGTGGGTGAGGTTTTCAGATGATATGGCGTCGGTCAGGCGCGAGGTGAAGGCCCAAGCCGTCTTGCCCTTTGATATCTTGATTTGCATTCCGTCGGCGACGAGCGAGGTCGCGACTCGGTATGTCGCCCCCGCCCCGCGGCTCCAGCTTATCAGTTCGGCTTCCGGTATGCGCTGACGTATGGCGGCGGCCAGCTCGCTATGATCTGCGCAGAAGAAGATCCGCTTGGCTCGGGAGGCCATGTTGATCTTCTCTGAGAGTTTGGATTCGAACGAGGGGAAGGACTCCTGGTGGGCCTGTCCGATGTTTGTGAAGATGACGTCGTCGGGGCGCACGACGCTCTCGAGCTTTGCCATTTCGCCGGGCATGGAGATTCCCGCCTCGATGATGGCCAGCCGCGTCTCGGGCTCTATCTTGAGGATTGAGAGCGGCACGCCGACCTGGCTGTTGTAGCTTCGCGGCGACCGTATTGTGGGGATGTCGCCTGCGATTAGCTGGCTGACCCACTCCTTTACGATGGTCTTGCCGTTGCTTCCGCAGATGGCGGCCACACGGGCCGTCGATCTTTGGCGGTGCGCCGCCGCGATGGCCTGGAGCGCCGCCAACGGATTGTCGGCCAACAAGAACGTCGCTTCAGGGAAAGGCGAGGTGTCGAACCCGCGTCGGCATACGAACATTCGCATCCCGCGGGCGTAGAGGTCGGCCACGTAGTTCTCGCCCTCATGACGTTCGCCGTGGAGGGCTATGAAGATGGCGCGTTCGGCCACGAAGAGCCGGCGGCTGTCGGTAAGAATCTCGGAGAAAATGCGGTCGGCATCGCCGACAACGCTGGCGTGGCAGAGCTTGGCCGCGTCGGAAAGAGTCATCGTCATATCAGATTGTGCGGCGCCCGGGTTGCGTCACCTAATAATCCAGTTGTCGAGGAAATCGCCGAAGGCGTTATTCGTGTTGACGGCAGCCGACGCGCGGTTCCGCCTGTCGAACAGGTTCTTGATGGAGTCTTGGCTTGCCGTGAGGGTCGCGTACTCCTCGGGTGTCGCCCTGCGGAGTTTTTTCTTAATGTCTTCCAGTTGGATGTCGAGATCCCTCTTATACTCTCTCCAGCAC
>JAFPDB010000324.1 GCA_017390085.1 Bacteroidales bacterium
CTTCGGCAAAGATGACTTCCCGCTCGAGTAGGAGGTCTGCGAGCTGACGATGCTTGTCGGCGTTCTGGCGGAGGATGTCTTTGGCCCTCTCGTATTGGGAGTTGATGATGGCGCTGACCTCGTCGTCGATGACGCGCGCCCTCTCTTCGGAATAGGGAGAGCGGAAGGCGTAGTCTTGCTGGCCAGTGGAATCGTAGTAGCAGATGTTGGGCAGCTTGTCGCTCATGCCGTAGTAGGTCACCATAGCGGAGGCGAGTTTGTTGGCTCTTTCCAGGTCGTTGAGTGCTCCCGTTCCGACCTGCCCGAAGGTTAGGTCTTCGGCGGCTCGGCCTCCGAGGACTGATGTTATGTCGTCGAGGAGGTGGGCTTTGGTGGTCAATTGTCGTTCTTCGGGTTGGTACCATGCGGCGCCGAGGGCTTTGCCACGTGGTACGATCGTGACTTTGACGAGAGGGTTGGCGAACTCGAGGAGCCAGCTTACGGTGGCGTGTCCTGCCTCGTGGCAAGCTATGGTGCGTCGCTCTTCGAGGGTCATGATCCTGTTCTTCTTTTCGAGGCCTCCGACTATTCGGTCGACGGCGTCTTGGAAGTCTTGCTTGTCGACGAAGCTTTTGGCTTTGCGGGCGGCGGTTAGGGCGGCTTCGTTGCATACGTTGGCGATGTCGGCTCCGGAGAAGCCCGGTGTGAGCTTGGCGAGGAAGGAGCGGTCGAAGTCGGGGGCGAGTTTCAGTGGTCGGAGGTGGACGTTGAAGATGGCCTCCCTCTCGTGGATGTCTGGCAGCTCGACTTGGACTTGCCTGTCGAATCGGCCGGCTCTCATGAGCGCGGGGTCGAGAATCTCGGCGCGGTTGGTTGCGGCGATGATTATGACTCCGGAGTTGTTTCCGAAGCCGTCCATCTCGGTGAGGAGCTGGTTTAGTGTGTTCTCGCGCTCTTCGTTGGAGCCGAAGCCGGAGTTTCGCCCGCGGGCACGTCCGATGGCGTCGATCTCGTCGATGAAGACTATGCTTGGGGCTTTCTCCTTGGCTTTCTTGAAGAGGTCGCGTACGCGGCTTGCGCCTACTCCGACGAACATCTCGACGAAGTCGGAGCCGGACATGGAGAAGAAGGGTACGCTGGCTTCGCCGGCCACTGCCTTTGCGAGGAGGGTCTTACCCGTTCCCGGGGGGCCTACGAGGAGGGCGCCTTTGGGGATTTTGCCGCCAAGCTCGGTGTATTTCTCGGGGTGGCGGAGGAACTCGACGATTTCCTCGAGTTCTTGTTTTGCGCCGTCGAGACCTGCGACGTCTTTGAAGGTGACGCTGACGTTGGTGTCTTTGCCTACCTCTTTGGCTTTGGAGTTGCCGACGCCCATGACTCCTCCGGCCCCTCCTCCCATGCGTCGGAACATGAAGTAGTAGATGATGGCGAAGAATATGATGGGCCAGATGAACATCATGGCGCCTCCGAGGAAGTCGCTGCGTTGCTCGTAGAAGACTGGGATGGAGCGTTTCGTGTTTTCCTCGACGGCCTTGCGGCTTGCCTCGAAGCTGTCGATGGAGGGGAGGTCGACGACGAAGTGCGGGCCCTTGACGGGTACCGGGGCGTTGCGGGTGAAGAGTTGCTTGTAGTTGTCGACGGAATCGGGGACGAGTGTCACCTCGGCCTGGAGCTCGTTTCGGACGACGACTATTTTCTCGACTCCTTGTTTGCCGAGCAGCTCGTTCTCGAATCGGGTGTAGGAGAGGCTGTGCGGGGTCGTCCCGAGCCCGAAGGTGCTGATGACGATGAGCGCGACGGCCACGAAACCGTAGACCCAGTAGGGGTTGAAGGCGATCCGCTTCTTTTTACCTTTGTTGTCGGCCATGGGGGGATTTGTTTATGGGTTGACGTGTTTTGAATGTGTGGCGGGGGTCAGAAGTCGTCGGGGATGTCTTGCCGGCGGGCGTCGGACCAGAGGCTCTCGATGTCGTAGAAGGCTCTTTGTTCGGGCATGAAAACGTGGGCTACGACGTCGTGGTAGTCGACGAGTATCCAGGTGGCGTTGGCTCGTCCCTCGTAGTGTAGCGGCCTTTCTCCAAGTTCCTCTCGCGCTTTGTCGACGAGCGACTCGGCGATGGACTCGACTTGGGTGTTTGAGGTGCCGTCGGCGATGACGAAGAAGTCTGCCGAGGCTCCGTCGAGTCCGCAGAGGTCGAGTATGGTGATGTTGTGGGCCTTGTTGTCTTTCATTCCTTCGACGACTGCGGCTACGAGGGGGTTGTCTATTTTTTCCATTGGCGTTTATTGGTGGTCGTTTTGAGGGTTGGTTTGGGATGGGGCTTCGAGGGCGAGGTTGACGACTTCAGCTATGTGTTTTACGTAGTGGAAGTTGAGTCCGTCGACATATTCGGGTTTTATTTCCTGGATGTCCTTCATGTTTTCGGAACAGAGGATTATGTCGGTGATGCCGGCGCGTTTGGCGGCGAGTATTTTTTCGGTGATTCCGCCAACTGGGAGGACCATTCCCCGGAGTGTGATTTCGCCGGTCATGGCGATTCGTTTTTTGACTCGTCGGCCGGTGAGGGCG
Source organism: Bacteroidales bacterium (assembly GCA_017390085.1). Taxonomy (GTDB): domain Bacteria; phylum Bacteroidota; class Bacteroidia; order Bacteroidales; family Marinilabiliaceae; genus W3P20-009. The sequence continues at coordinate 2,549 of JAFPDB010000324.1, forward strand.
GAGACGACTGCGGTGACCATGGTGATTCCTGCGGAGGGTCCGTCTTTGGGTACTGCTCCTTCGGGGACGTGGATGTGGAAGCTTTCGTTGTCGAAGTCGATGTCTTTGATTCCGAAGTTGTCGGCGTTGGAGCGTACGAATTCGACGGCGAGGATGGCTGACTCTTTCATGACGTCTCCAAGGTTGCCGGTGAGTGTCATTTTTCCTTTTCCGGTGCTGGCGGCGCACTCTACGAATAGTATTTCTCCGCCGACGGCGGTCCAGGCGAGGCCTGTGACGACTCCTGCCGGGAGGTCGTCGTGCCATATGTCGTGGTCGAATTTCTCGTTGCCGAGGAGTCGGCGGATGTCGTCGGGTTGGAGGTCTGGGTTGGTCTCTTTTCCTTTGGCGATGTCGAGCGCGACTTTGCGGCAGAGGTGCGCGAGTTCTTTGTCGAGGTTTCGGACTCCGCTTTCGCGGGTGTATTTCTCGATGAGGTATTGCAGGGACTGGTCGGAGAGGTTCAGCTGGTCGGGTTTGAGGCCGTTGTTTTCTTTCTCCTTGGGGAGGAGGTGGCGTTGGGCAATTTGGACTTTTTCTTCGAGCAGGTAGCCGTCGACTGGTATGAGTTCCATTCGGTCGAGGAGTGGCCCAGATATGGAGGATACGTTGTTGGCTGTTGCTATGAAGAGGACTTTTGAGAGGTCGTAGTCGAGGTCGAGGAAGTTGTCGTGGAAGGCGGTGTTTTGCTCTGGGTCGAGTACTTCGAGGAGTGCGGATGCGGGGTCGCCGTGGTAGTCGTTGCTGACTTTGTCGATTTCGTCGAGGATGAATACGGGGTTTGAGGTGCCGGCTATTTTGATGTTTTCGAGGATTCGGCCGGGCATGGCTCCGATGTAGGTTCGTCGGTGTCCTCGGATTTCGGCTTCGTCGTGGAGTCCGCCGAGTGACATTCGGACGTATTTTCGGCCGAGGGCTTCGGCGACGCTTTTGCCAAGTGAGGTTTTGCCGACGCCCGGGGGGCCGTAGAGGCAGAGTATGGGGCTTTTGAGGTCTCCTTTGAGTTTCAGGACGGCGAGGTGCTCGAGGATTCTCTCCTTGACCTTGTCCATGCCGTAGTGTTGTTGGTCGAGGACTTCTTGGGCTCGGTTGAGGTCGAGGTTGTCTTGGCTGCACTCACCCCAAGGGAGCGCGACCATGGTGTCGAGGTAGTTTTGGCAGATGCCGTATTCTGGGGAGTTGGTGTTGAGTCGGGAGAAGCGGTCGAGTTCTTTGTCGAAGGCTTGTTGCGCGGCCTCACCCCATATTTTTTTTGAGGCGGCCTCTCGGTATTTGGCGACGATGGCTTCTTGTGGGTTGTCTCCGAGCTCGTCTTGGATGGTGCGGGTCATCTCTTGGAGCATGTATTCGCGC
>JAFPDB010000325.1 GCA_017390085.1 Bacteroidales bacterium
AGGCTATTTGATGTTTTATTACGAGATCAACTTGTGGGCTTATCTGGACAGCACTTTCTCGTGCATTCCTTTTTATTGTTTTGGTTTTCTCTTGCGCAAATACACTAATATATTGACATTCAATGCGCCCAATAAGTGGCTGCTTCCATTGTTAGTTGTCGGTTGCTTGATTCTCACATATGTGTTCAAAGGAAGCGTTACATTTATGTCGAACATATATAACGCAAGTCCAGTGGTCGCTTTTCTTGGCGGTGTGTTCGGTACGCTTGCCGTGTTATTTCTGTCTAAGATGATAGGTCGCTTGCCGTTCGTTTCTCATTGGGGACGCTATTCCATCATAATTTTGTGTACCCATATGCTTCTGATGCGAGTGTTTTACTTACTTGCAGTGAAGGCGGGGGTAATCTCCATGCTCGGGGAATGGCCGAGCGCATGGTTGATATTCGCCGTTGTGATGTTCGCAAGCGAGCTGACCATTCCCTTCTGCATACGTTTCATACCTTGGTTTACAGCGCAGAAGGATCTTATTAAGGTGTAATTTTTTAGTTCCGTAAAAAACAGTCAGGGGGTGGATGCGACATTTCGCATCCACCCCCTTTTCCGGTTAGTCGTCGGGAGGCCTATTGCTCGAGGAAGAGCTGCAGATGCTTCTCGATGCGTTTGGCTGTGTCTTTCGATTCGTCTTTTATGAACTTTTCGCCGGTTATGTGCTCATAGAGTTCGATGTAGCGGTCGGAAATCTCTTTTACTTTCTCGTCCGTCATCTCCGGGACCGTCTGGCCTTTCTGTCCCATGAAGTTGTTGTCGATGAGCCATTGGCGTACGAACTCCTTGGACAGTTGTCGTTGAGCCTCGCCTTTCTCGAAACGCTCCTCGTAGCCCTCGGCGTAGAAGTAGCGCGATGAGTCGGGTGTGTGAATCTCGTCGATGAGGATTATTTGGCCGTCGAGCTTTCCGAACTCGTATTTCGTGTCGACGAGGATTAGTCCGCGCTTGGCTGCGATTTCTGTGCCGCGCGCGAAGAGTCGACGCGTGATGTCCTCAATTTTCTCCCAGTCCTCTTTTGAGACGAGACCTTGGGCTATAATCTCGTCGCGGGAGATGTTCATGTCGTGACCTTCGTCGGCTTTTGTCGTAGGCGTGATGATGGGCTGGTCGAACTTCTGGTTCTCGCGGAGTCCGTCGGGGAGTTTGACTCCGCAAATCTCTCGAGCTCCGGACTTGTAGTCGCGCCATGCGGAGCCTGTGATGTAGCCGCGGATGATGACTTCCACTTTGAGGGGCTCGCATTTCTTGCCGACCGTGACCATGGGGTCGGGTGTAGCCACTTTCCAATTGGGGACGATGTCTTTGGTCGCGTCGAGGAATTTGGCGGCGATTTGGTTGAGTACCTGGCCTTTGAAGGGTATTCCTTTAGGCAGGATGACGTCGAAGGCGGAGATTCTGTCGGTCACGACCATGGCGAGGAGCTTGTCGTTGATATTGTAGACGTCGCGGACTTTGCCGTGGTAGACGCTCTTCTGGCCTGGCAGATTGAACTCTGTGGTTGTTACAGCTGTGCTCATTTGCTTCTGTATTTTGAGTTTAGGTTTTTGTCTTGATTAGTTTGTCTTGTCGGCCTTGTCGAAAGCCTTGACGATGCGCTGTACGAGCTTATGGCGGACGATGTCTTCTTGGGCGAAGCGTATGAGGCGGATGCCGTCGAGCCCGTCGAGGATTTCGCATGTTTTCGAAAGCCCGTTGCGTGAGCCGTCGGGCAGGTCGACTTGCGAGGGGTCGCCCGTGACTATGAATTTGGCGTTTACTCCCATGCGCGTGAGGAACATCTTGATTTGGGGCATGGTGGCGTTTTGGGCTTCGTCGAGTATTACGAAGGCGTTGGAGAGCGTGCGGCCGCGCATGAATGCGAGTGGCGCGATCTCGATTGTGCCGTCTTCCATCATCTCGTTGAGCTTTGCCGATGGTATCATGTCGCCGAGGGCGTCGTAGAGCGGCTGGAGGTATGGGTCGATTTTCTCCTTCATGTCGCCGGGGAGGAAGCCGAGTTTCTCGCCGGCCTCGACTGCGGGCCGGCTGAGGATGATTTTCCGCACTTGCCGCGCCTTGAGCGCCCTGACGGCCAGGGCTATGGCCAGATAGGTCTTGCCCGATCCGGCGGGCCCTATGGCGAAAGCGAGGTCGCACTCGGTCATGGCGTCGACGAGGCGTTGCTGGTTGAGGCCGCGTGGTTTGACAGGGCGGCCGTCGACAGTGTAGGTGAGGATTGTGGCCTCGGAGGGGGAGACCGCGATGCGCTTGCCCGCCAGAAGGTCTTTTATGACGCTGGAGGGCAGGGTGTTATGCTCGTTATAGAAGGTAAGGAGGCTTTGGAATTTGGAGTCGAAGTCGGCTACAGCCGTCGAGCTGCCCGTGACGCGGGCCCATGAGCCTCGCATCGTGACGTTTACTTGCGGGAATGCGTTTCGCAGAGCGTCTAAGTTGCAGTTGTTTACGCCGCAGAATTCGACGAGGTCCACTCCGTCAAGTGGGATTAGTTTTTCAGTGAGATTGTCGCTCAATGGTCAAATATGCTGAAGTAGTGGTAGCCTTAGTGGCTGCACAAAACTACGATATTTTTTGGAAAGGCGTAGAGGGTGGGGGAGTGACAGTCTCCCGTGGGAGTGCTTCTGGCGCGAATTAAAAATACTTACCTTTGCCGATACTAAAAAAGGAACGCAACAATAGCATGGAAAACAATAGAATAGAGGGCGAGTGGCAACCCTTGGAGAAGCGTACAGAAGAGAGCCTTTCGCGTTTCTTCGGAATCCTCGGCAGGCTGAGGCGCGAATGCCCGTGGGATCGCAAACAGACATGGGAGTCGCTCCGTACCTTGACCATTGAGGAGGTCTACGAGTTGGCGCAAGCCCTGGCGAACGAGGACGCCCCGAACGTTCGTAAGGAGCTTGGCGACGTTTTTCTGCATGTGGCTTTTTACTCGCTGATTGCCGGGGAGAAAGGCGAATTCGATTTTGCCGACGTCGTCGACTCGTTGTGCGACAAGCTTGTATATCGTCATCCTCACGTTTTTGGAGGTGACGACTCTAAGACGGCCGACGAGGTGTTGGCGAAGTGGGAGAAGCTCAAGCTGAAAGAGAAAGACGGCAATAAGTCGGTATTGGGAGGCGTGCCAGACGCTTTGCCGGCGCTGATAAAGGCCTACCGAATCCAAGGTAAGGCGCGGGGCGTGGGTTTCGATTGGGAAGAGCCGCGGCAGGCATGGCAAAAGGTGGACGAGGAGGCGGACGAGTTCCGGCGTGAAGTGGAGCGCGACGATCGTGATAAAATGGAGGCCGAAATGGGCGACCTGCTGTTCTCCGTGATAAACATAGCCCGCCTCTACGGCATAAACCCCGAGAACGCGTTGGAGAGGACTAACCGCAAGTTCATCAGGCGGTTCAACCATATTGAGCAAGGGGCGCGCGAGCGCGGGGTGGCTGTCTCCGATTTGAAAATCGACGAGATGGAAGCCCTTTGGCAGGAGGCCAAAAACTTGAAATAGAAAGCGTTGCGTTTGAACAGAAAGCAAATCCGTCTCGACGTGCCAATAGTGGTCGTCGAGACGGATTGACGTATTGTCTGCGGTCCCTATCCCCTTCGCTCCAGAAGGACGACCGACTCGACATGGTGCGTGTGGGGGAACATGTCGACGGGGCGCAGGGCCGCGACCTTGTAGGCGGAATCCATAAGCTGGATGTCGCGGGCTTGCGTGGCGGAGTTGCAGCTGACGTAGACGATGCGGCGGGGCGCCGCTTTGAGGATGGTCTCGACGACGTCGGGGTGCATCCCGGCGCGCGGGGGGTCGACAATCATGACGTCGGGCGCGCCGTGCTCGTTGATAAAGTCGAGTGTCAGGACGTCTTTCATGTCGCCAGCGAAGAATTCGGTGTTCCCAATGCCGTTGATTTGCGAGTTGACCTTAGCGTCTTCAATGGCCTCGGGGACGTATTCGACTCCAATGACTTTTTTGGCGTCTCGGGCGACGTAGTTGGCAATGGTGCCTGTGCCTGTATAGAGGTCGTAGACGACTTCTTGGCCTGTGAGCTGGGCGAACTCTTTGGCCACGTCGTAGAGGCGGTGCGCCTGTTCGGAGTTGGTTTGGTAGAAAGATTTGGGGCCTACTCGGAACTTGACGTCGCCCATCTGCTCAGTGATGTACGGCTGCCCAGCGAAGCACTCGATGTCGAGGTCCGTTATGGTGTCGTTGGCCTTGGTGTTGACGACGTACATAAGGCTCGTGACCATAGGGAACTCCTCTTGGAGGGCGGCGAGCATTTGGTGAATGGCGTCCGGCTGGTTCTCGCCGAAAGAGATGATGACCATGACGTCGCCCGTCGAAGCTGTGCG
>JAFPDB010000326.1 GCA_017390085.1 Bacteroidales bacterium
CATGGCCTACTCTTACCGCGAGCGAAAAGGACTCCTAAAACTCTTCGGCAAAGAGGCTTGCGTCACCCTCAACATCGGCGAACCTATCTTCCCAAACCCCGAACTCAAGGGCAACCGCGCGGCATCGATTGACGACCTCCGCAAGCGCACCCACGAGGCCGTCGTCAAACTCGCCGGAGTCGAGAACAACCCCTGGCAATACAACCAAACCGAGAAGTAAAAATGCACGTCAAGCGTTTATGTTTCAACATGATGGACCAAAACACCTACGTCGTCTCCGACGACTCCGGTGAATGCGTCATCATAGATTGCGGATGCAGCGACGACACCGAGCAAAAACAACTGGCCGACTACATCGAACGGAATAATCTCCAAGTCAAACACTTGCTCTGCACACACTTCCACCTCGACCACACGTTCGGCAACAAGTTCGCACTCGAAAAATTCAACCTCCAAGCGGAAGTTAACGAGGGCGACCGCATCCTTGCCGAAATGATACACTACCAAGCGGTAGCCTTCGGCCTCTCCGACGACCAAATCGACATCCCCGCCCCCATCTACACGCTCTCCGACGGAGCAGAAATCTCCTTCGGCAACACCAAGCTGACCGTCATCACAACCCCCGGACACTCCCCCGGCAGCGTCTCGCTCTACAGCCAACAGGACGGCATCCTCTTCTCCGGAGACACAATCTTCAAAGGAGCCTTCGGGGCCGTCAACCTGCCAGGCGGACGGCTTCCAAAGCTCTATCGCTCAATCACTCAGAAGATTTTCACACTCCCCGAAGAGACGGTCATCTACCCGGGCCATGGCGAAAGCACGCTCGTCGGCGTGGAGAAAGAGACCAACCCCATCCTCTTTGTCGACGGCGTAAAGAAGGATTAAACAACCCGCAACGAAAGAACAATCGTTTGCACAACGTCACATTATTTTGTAACTTTCTGACAATAATTAAAACTCAAGGGCTCTCCCGCCACCCTCAACACAAAATTTCAGAAGACCAAGAAAATATGCTGACAAAACAAGACGAGCAAGACCTCATCAAAAGAGGCAAGTCTCTCGAAGAGACGGAGAAACAACTCGAAATGATAGCCCGAGGCTTCGCACCCGCTGCCGTCAGAAGGCCGGCCACCATAGGAGACGGCATCATCAAGGTGTCCGACGACGAGGCGAAAGCCCTCGCCGAACAATACGACGCCCAATTAGCCAACGGACTCAACGTGGCAAAATTCGTCCCCGCCTCCGGAGCCGCAAGCCGTATGTTCAAGCCCCTCCATCAATTCCTCGGGGCGGCCCCCGAAGAGCAAGGAAAGCTCGCCGCTGAAGAACCCATGTCGACCTTCTTCGGCCGCCTCGACGACTTCGCCTTCGCCGGGCAACTCAAAAGCTTCGCGCCGCAATCCAAACCCGAGACCGTCAGCCTCGTCCTCGCCGACTCGGGTCTCGCCTACGGCACCTACCCCAAAGGCCTCGTAGCTTTCCACAAATACCCCGACGGCACAATCCGCACCGCGGCCGAGGAGCACCTCGCCGAGGCCGAGGCCTACTGCCTCGCAGGCGGCAAGAGCCACGTCCACTACACCGTGCCCGTAGGCATGGAGCCCGCCTTCCGCAAGACGCTCGCCCCAATGCTCGCCAAGCTCAACAGCGACATCGAGGTCACATATAGCGTCCAGCCGCCAGCAACCGACGTCCCCGCCCTCACGCTCGACGGCAAACCCGCCCGCGACAAAGAAGGCCACCTCATCTTCCGCCCGGGCGGCCACGGCGCCCTCATTGGCAATCTCGGCAACATCGACGCCGACGTCGTCTTCGTCAAGAACATCGACAACGTCGCCCACGGGCGAATCCTCCCCGACTCCGCAATTTGGAAGAAGGTCATCGGAGCCCACGGCCTCAATCTTAAAGCACAGATCGACAACATCCTGCGACGAATCGACAGTGGCGACGCCAAAGCCGTCGACGAAGCTTTGCAGCTAATCGACAAGACTTTCAAGGCGCAAGCCCCTGCCAACGCCGACAAACGAGAGTTCGCCATCAAATTCCTCGACAGGCCGCTCCGCGTCTGCGGTATGGTCAAGAACGAGGGCGAGCTTGGCGGCGGCCCCTTCTGGGTCGAGGGCAAAGACGGAATCCTCTCTCTACAAATTGTTGAAAGCGCGCAAATGAACCTTGACGACCCCAAGGTAAAGGAAATTTTCAACGGCAGCACGCACTTCAACCCCGTCGACCTCTTCTGCTGCCTCAAAGACCGTAACGGCAAACGCTACAACCTCGCCGATTTTGTCGACCCCGAGGCCGGATTCCAGACCCACAAGAGCGTCAACGGCATCGACGTCACTGGCATGGAGCTTCCAGGCCTATGGAACGGCGCGATGGCCAAGTGGCTGACCATCTTCGTCGAAGTCCCCGTCATCACTTTCACCCCTGTAAAGACGGTCATGGACCTCCTCCGACCCGTACACCAGCCCAAGTAGCGAATCTTTTTCATGCTATTTGCATTAGGCGTCGGTCTCATCTTGGGGACCGACGCCTATTTCTTTATAGACGTATTGACTTGATGACATTCGTGGCAAAAGTGATTATCGTCACCAATGATCGATTACGGCAGGAGAGTTCAAACATTTCTGTGAATTTGAGTCAAAAAGATTTGTAAGTAACGATTTCTTTTTACAGTTTTGCTAACACAAACAGTGCGTACGGCTGCGTAATATCCATTCTATCAATCATTTAGAACCTGCTACACGGACATCTCTCTACGCAACAATTCAACAATCCTCAAAAGAAAGACAAAGCACGAAGAAACTTTTCACAATCTTTTCGCTCGCCTTTTCCGTCGCGTGCACTACCGCACTTGCTCAAGAAGTGACAAAGCAATTGACGCTTGACATCGCCACTGAGTACTACAACCTTGCTGGCGCAAAACTCTCGCCACTCCACAAAAAGGCCTCAACATAGTCGTCCGCACACTCTCCGACGGCACCATCGTCACCGAGAAAACCATAATCGAATAGCCATCGCGCGCAATAACTCACACCCCACGCCCTCCGCCCCCTTCCACAAGGCGGAGGGTTTCTCTTTACCCCTCTTACATGGGTTACGCTCTTCCAAGAAGGTGGCGTTGCAACCGACGCTAATCGCTCCCACACCATACACTTCACTCCTCGCGAATTCTCTCCACATAACCGCCCGCCGTCGCCGCATCATAACACAATTTTGTTGGTTTATACAGAAAGATTGCTAACTTTGCTTGTAAATAACGGCAACCTCACGGACTTTATTGCGGTCGTCTCCCCCAATTCCGACACACTTACAAGTTTTCCCCCGCCGACCTCCTCAGTCAAGACGATTCGCATGAGGGTGAACGCCGCCCACCCCGCAAATCTCCTCGAAAACAAACAATACATCCACAATATAGCACTTCCGCTTGTGCCGCCCTTTGCGACAATCGTGGTCAAGCTCTGATACTCCGCACCCCATAACACACCACTCCGGAGTCTTTCGGCGCATCGCAGAAGTGAAACACCCTTTCCCTTAATAACATGTACAGCAAAGATGAATTGTCAGAGCTTCTCCTGCCCCGACTGAGAGAAATAGCTAAATCCTTAGGAGTCAGACGCGTAGAGCAATACAAGAAAAAAGAGCTTCAGGAGGTCATTCTCAACGTGCAAGAAGAACGGCGGGCCGACTCAGCCGAACAAAACGCGCAAACCAACGACACCCCACAAACAACACAAACCCCTGAAAAGGAAGGACTTAGCGACGAGGAGAAAGAAGATCTCATAGCCAAGGCGTTCAGCCGATTCAAAACCGACGACGACAACGCCGCCAACGACAACGCCCAACGCAAACCCCGACAACGAGTCCAAGTCACCACCTACACCACCAAAAACGCGAAGGATTGGAACAAGGCCAACGCCAACAGCGTCTCCCGAAGGAGCATCGACGACCCAAACGAGGGCTACGAAGACAACTCCCCTAAAGACGACTCCAACATCATGCTCCCACTCGCCGACAAACTCGCCAACTCCGGACAAGGCGGCATATTCGACGAGATGGCCTCCGCCAGCGCAGACTCCCAACAATCGCCCGACGACCACACCAATAGCGACGAGCCGCAACAGCAAAACAACATAAACCAAGGACAGTGGGGCTACAATAGGCAACGGCAGGACAACAGGTTCCGACCCAACTACAACTTCGACAACATAATATCCGCCCAAGGCGTCCTCGAACAGGTCCCCGACGGCTACGGATTCCTCCGCTCCTCCGACTACAACTACCTCAGCTCGCCAGACGACGTCTACGTCACCCAAAACATGATCCGAAATTACGGACTCCGCACCGGCGACACCATCACCGGCTACGTCCGGGCCCCGCGCGAAGGAGACAAGTTCTTCCCGCTCGTCAAGATCGACACCATCAACGGCAAACGACCTGAGCAAATCCGCGACAGGCAACTTTTCGAAAACCTCACGCCAATATTCCCCAACGAGAAGTTCCAACTCTCCAACGGCAACAGAGCCAACATCAGCACCAGGCTCGTCGACCTCTTCGCGCCCATCGGCAAAGGACAACGCGGACTCATCGTCGCGCAACCCAAAGTCGGTAAAACAGTATTGCTCAAAGACATAGCCAACGTCATTGCCGACAACCACCCCGAAGTCTACCTCATCATACTCCTCATCGACGAACGCCCCGAGGAAGTCACGGACATGCAACGCTCCGTCAACGCCGAAGTCATAGCCTCAACCTTCGACGAACCCGCCGACCGACACGTCAAAGTCGCAAACATCGTTCTCGAGAAAGCCAAACGACTCGTCGAGTGCGGACACGACGTCGTAATTCTTCTCGACTCCATTACACGTCTCGCCAGAGCCTACAACACCGTCTCACCCGCCTCCGGCAAGGTGCTCACGGGCGGCGTCGACGCCAACGCTCTCCAAAAACCGAAACGTTTCTTCGGAGCCGCTCGTAATATCGAAAACGGAGGCTCACTCACCATTGTCGCCACCGCGCTGACCGAGACAGGCTCCAAAATGGACGACGTCATTTTCGAGGAATTCAAAGGCACGGGCAATATGGAACTTTATCTCGACAGAAAATTGTCTGAAAGACGTATATTCCCTGCAATAGACATAAACAGGTCGGGTACACGCAGAGAAGAACTTCTTCTTGATAAATCAGAACTTGAGTTTATCTGGTCGCTCAGACGTTCTATCGGTTCAAACGGTGGAGATATATACGACAAGCTTGCGGCGAAACTTCTTACAACGCGATCAAACCGTGAGCTTGTGGAGCAGATGTTAAAG
>JAFPDB010000327.1 GCA_017390085.1 Bacteroidales bacterium
ACCACGAAGAGGCCCAACGCCTTCTCGACGCCGTCCAGCAAGACGAGAATGAGCTGCAAGAGAAACGCAAAAAGGTGAAAGAGGCGAATCCCAAGCGAATAGAGAAAAACTGGTAGCCTTGCTTTAAGCCTTTTGCCAAAGCAATTTTGCCACGAATGTATTACTTTTGCGGAATGGAATATAGAGTTTTAAGAATGACTTTAACGAGAATCCTGACGCTCGCCGTTTGCCTGATGGCTTCGGTCGCCACCTTGGCCGACGACCTGAAAGTCGAGGTCAGCGCCAAGACGCAGGTCGCCGTCGGGAAAAACTTCCAAGTGGCGTATATCGTCAACGGGGAAGCCCAAAGCGTCACCATGCCAGATGTCGACGGCCTCACGGTCCTCATGGGTCCTTCTGTCTCAAGATCCTCCAGCTACTCCATCATCAACGGCAAAATGGAGTCGTCAAAGCAAACAACCTTCACCTACGTCGTCAAGGCCACCAAAGCCGGAACCCTTAACATCCCGCCAGCCAAAGTCACGGCGGGAGGTAAAACCATAACTTCCTCCCCCCTCACAATCACTGTCGCCGAAGGCGCGCAACCCGCTTCAGGAAACGCATCGTCATCATCATCATCCAACGTCAAGGCCGACGACGAGGACCTCTTCCTACGCCAGACAATCTCGCGCACGTCGCTCTACGAGGGCGAGGCGGCACTGCTCGTCACCAAAGTCTACGCCCGCGTCTCGCTCAACTCCATTTCGGACCAGACGCCCTCAAAATTGTCGGAATTCGTCGTGGCGGACCTCACCGACCCCAACATCACGTTCAAAACCGAATACGTCAACGGCCGAGAGTACCAAGTTGGCGAAATCAGCCGCAAAGTAATCACCCCGCAAAAGTCTGGCAAAATCGTCATCGAGCCTTACAGCGCCGAGTTCGTCGTCAAGAGGCGAGTCCGCAACTCCAACAGCTTCTTTGGCGACCTCTTCGACGACATCCAACTCGTCCGCCAGACCGTCCGCGCCCCCCAGCTGACAGTCAACGTCAAGCCCCTGCCCGAGCCCAAACCCGTAGGATTCACCGGCGGCGTAGGGCAGTTCAAATTCAAAGTCGACGTCTCGCCCCTCCAAACAAAAGTCGACAACAGCGTCCAAGTCCGCGTCAGCGTCGAAGGCACCGGCAACCTCAAACTCCTCGGACTCCCGAAACCACAGTTCCACCAAGATTTCGACACCTTCGACCCCTCCACGAAAAACAACATCAGCGACGGCCTCAACGGCTCCACCGGCGTCCGTTGCGACGAGTACCTCCTCATCCCGCGCCGCGACGGCAAATTCGAGATACCACAACTCCAATTCTCCTACTTCGACCCGCAGCAGGGCAAGTACGTCAAGCTGACCCAAGGCCCCTTCACCATCGAAGTCGAGAAGTCCGACGGTTCCGCCCCCCAGCAGGGAGGCGTGGTCTCCTTCTCTGGCTCCGGCCCCGAGACCGTGACCTACAGGGGGTCAGACCTCCGCTACCTCCACCGCACAAACGACCTTAACGAGAGGAATCAATTCTTCGTCTTCTCGCCGCTGTTCTGGGCCCTAGTCCTCATCCCCGTCGTCGGGCTCGTGGCCCTGTTCATCATCTTCCGCCAGAAAGCCTACGACAACGCCAACGCCGGACTCGTCAAGAGCCGCAAAGCCAACAAGATGGCGCGCCGCCGTCTGAAGCAAGCCGCCAAATTCATCAAGGAAGACAAGCGCGAAGCCTTCTTCGACGAAGTCATGAGGGCGCTATGGGGCTACCTCAGCGACAAGCTCACGCTCTCGCTCAGCGAGCTCACCAAAGACAACGCCCGCGAGAAGATGGCCTCCCACGGCGTCTCCCAAGAGGCCGCCGACAGCTTCATGGCATTGCTCGACGAGTGCGAATTCGCCCGCTACGCCCCTGCAAGCCTCGCCGCCACAATGGACGACGTGTATCGCCGCGCGGCCGACGTTATCGAAAAGATTGAAGCCAAAAAGTAACTGACGATGAAAAAGCTTATCATATCGATCCTTACCATAGCGCTACCCATCGTCGCCGCCCAAGCTCAGCCCTCCGCAGCCGACGCCGACGCGCTCGCCCGAGACGGCAAATATGCCGAGGCAGCCGATGCCTACGAGGCCGTCCTCAACACGGGCATGGAAAGCGCCGACTTGTATTACAACCTCGGCTACTCATATTTCAAGCAAGGAATGCTCGGCAAGGCAATCCTCAACTTCGAGCGATGCCAACGCCTAAACCCATCCGACCCCGACGTGACGGCCAACCTCGCCCAGGCCTACGCCCTCACCGACAAGATGCAGGAAATCGAGCCGCTCTTCGTCTCCGAGCTTTGGAACGGCTTCTGCGACTCGCTCAGCTCCGACGGCTGGGCCGTCGTCTTCGTGATACTCTTTTTCCTCGTCATGGCGGGTCTCGGATGCTTCTTTTTCGTCGACTCCGTGGCAATGCGCAAAGCCGGCTTCTTCTCCGCGGCCGTCCTGACTCTCTTCGCGATAATGTCGTTGAGCATCTCACTCCGCAAGAGGGCCGACATCCTCAACAGCAACGAGGCCATCATCATGGTCTCTTCCGCCACTTTGGCAACATCGCCCGACAAGAACGGCACCGAAATGGCCGTCCTCCACGAGGGCACAAAAGTCATAATCGTCGACGAGCTTGGAGAATGGATCGAAGTCAAGCTCAAAGACGGCAATGTCGGCTGGCTACTTCTCTCCAACGTCGAAAAGATATAGCAAATCCGGCAGCAACGCCCGCCTATCCCGCCGCCCAGCCCGCCGTGCAAACGGGCGGAAACGGCTTCAAGACGGCGCGCCATCCACGACTATCGCGCCAAGCACCCGCAACAGCGGTATCAAAAACATCAGCCTGCCAAGGAAATCCTTGACAGGCTGATGTTTCTTCTTTCTGTAAAAACGGCTCTACCCTACTTCGCCTTGTAGCTGAAGCTGTCGAACACGCCCTTGGCGCGGCTCTTCTGGCTCTTCTTCTGGGCGAAAAGGCCCACATACGCGCCCGTGAATCCGCCACCGGCCTCAGAGCTTATGAAGCGGGTGTTCATGCGGCCGAGAGGCTCGAACTTCTTGCCGTCGGTAGAGTAGCTGAACGAGTAGGTCTCCGCGCTACCCTCAATACGGAACGTCACGCCCTCGCCCTTGGTCTCAATCTCCTTCTCGACGTGGTCCAACTCCCCAAGCCGGTAGCGAAGCCGGACGACGGCCTTACCGTCCTTGCGACGCACGAGCGAAAGGTCGTAGTGGGTGTAGCACTTCATGTAGATGCACATTCCAGCCTCGTCGCCCTCTGCCTGTCCTTCGAGGCTGACCTTTGTCTCGGCGACGAAGTCAATATTCTCCTGCCTACGGCCCACAAACGTCGGATTGCCCTCAGCGTCAATGCTTTCAGTCGAAGCTTTGAGGGTTAGCTTTCCGCCCTTGACATTGTAGTTGGCGGCATCGTAGTTACGCAGGTAGTTCCACTCGAAACCGAGAGGCTCGTCAAAAGCGTTCTTAGCAGCCTTTGGGGCGAAAGGCCGTTGCGGCAGGGTCGGGACGTCCATCTGGAGCGCTATCGTGCCATTGCCATTGACCACGGGCCAGCCGTTTCGGGGCCACGTCACGGGCGCCAGGAACGTCTCCCGGCCCATCACGTGGTTGTTTCCGCTCACGGGCCTGAACGCCAGGCACACCATCCACCACGAGCCGTCGTGAGCCTCAACGAGGTCGGCATGGCCGGTACCCTGAATCGGGCTGCTTTGAGCGGCCACGCATTGGTGCGTCAAAATAGGGTTGGACGGGTTGCCCAGATACGGGCCTTCAATCCTGCGGCTGCGGGCAATCGTCTCCCGATGGCCATACTCCGTGCCGCCCTCCGCAATCATGAGGTAATACCAACCATCCTTCTTATAGATGTGCGGGGCTTCAGGATAGCGACCGCCCGTCCCCTCCCATATTAATTTCGATTCCGTCTTCTGCTCACCCGTGAACGGGTCAATCTCGCAAAGCCAGATGCCGTCGCTCGGGTTCGACGTCAGGTAACAACGCCCGTCCTCGTCCCAAAAGAGCGAGGGGTCGATACCCTCCTGCTTCAGCCATACGGGCTCGGACCATTCGCCTCGCACGTCCTTGGTGTGGACAATGAAGTTGCCTCCGCCAGCGACATTGGTCGTCACCATGAAAAACGTGCCGTCGTGGTATCGTATCGTCGGGGCGTAGATTCCACACCACGAGCCCGACTTCTCCAACGGCAGCTG
>JAFPDB010000033.1 GCA_017390085.1 Bacteroidales bacterium
CCTATTGTTTGACACACCAGGAGTAAAGGGGGAGAACAAAGAGAAAACTGTGCGGATTTCGTGGCAAGATGACTTCACCACCGAAAGTTGCATGAAATATTACGGGCAGGGGTCTCGCAACGAATATCGCATTACACGATTTGGGAAAGGCTTCCCATTTCTTCACGATGAACACGTTGGCGACCTGATCGTCATAGCCAAACAGGACGAAGAGAATTACAAAGCGTACATCTTAAGCTCTGACGACGACATTGAGAGCTTCATGTCCTTCTTTGGCCTCTCGCCCGAAGAGACCAATCAGCTCATAGACCTTGGCGAAACGCAACTGCCAGACGACCGCATAACGGCATTAATCAATGAGTTTATCTCAAAACACGAGAGCTTCCCAACAACCGACATCATGTCGAATTTCGCACAGGAGTGCTACAATAAGGCGTATGGGGACACAGCTGTATTGAGACAACCCGACAAAGTGCTAACGGGATGGGTGGCCACAGAATACAAGCTATTCAAGAGCTTGGAAAACAAGCTGTATTCGGAGAAATTGACGAAGCCATTCACATCAGTTGAGGAGTTTCTTCAGACTGCGAACGCAATACTAAACCGCAGGAAATCACGTGCTGGCAAATTGTTGGAGCATCACCTTGCCTCCGTTTTCTCCGCCCACAAACTGACATACGAAGCGCAGGCGGTAACGGAATACAACAAAAGACCAGACTTCCTTTTCCCCAACAGCGAGTGTTACCATAACTTCGAGTTCCCGGCTGAAGACCTCACTGTCTTGGGCGTAAAGACTACCTGCAAAGACCGCTGGCGACAGGTATTGTCGGAAGCCAACAAAGTGGAGGACAAATTCCTCTTCACCCTCCAGCAGGGCGTCTCAAAAAATCAGCTTAAAGAGATGTCGAACGCTTGTTTAACACTGGTCGTTCCCAATGTCTACAAAACATATTTCCCCGATGAATTCCGCTCATCGATACTCGATTTGGAGAGTTTCATTGGAATAGTAAAACAGCGACAAGAGAGGGCAGCAAAGCACTACACGATAAATTAAAACCACAAAACCACAGGACAGAGGATAGACGAATTTCAGCAGACGGCGCCGAGCGGAGCGTTTTTGAGTTCGGGCGAGTCGTTGAAATCGCGTAACTTTCGGGTATTGAACGAATTGAGAATAAATGAGCAGATATGACAAATGGGTTGGATGTTGGGGAAACGCGACATCCATCACAGACAGGCGCGAGGCGATATACGCAAAAGACATAACCCTCAGGTACCCCATCCGAATGGTGTTTAGCGGCGACAGCCTCAGGGCGCGATTCTCGAACCTTACGGGTAGTGAGGCCGTGACGCTTACGAAGGTCGTAATAGGTCGGCGAGGGGCGAACGGACGGGAGAACGTGGGGCTGACGTTTGACGGGCGCGAGAGCGTAAGGATTGAGCCCGGGACGGAGGTGACGAGCGACGCCGCGAGTGTGGAGATAACGTCGGGCGAGGAGATTGACGTGAGCATATATCTGGGCGACTATACTCAGATGAACGCCGGCACTCTCGTGACGGGTCCGCTGTCGACCGGGGCGTACGCCTACGGCGACTATGCCGAGGCGGAGGATTTCCCTGCCGACTTGAGCCGCAAGACGAATTGGTTCTATTTCTTGAACACGATAGAGATACGCACCGAGCGCAAGAACCGCGCCCTGATATGCTACGGCGACTCGATAACGGCGCAAAGCTGGCCGGACTACCTCGGCATCAGGGCGTGGGAGTCGGGGTGGCGCGACGTCGCGGTGATAAGGCGTGCGGTATGCGGGACCCGCATTTTGCGCCAATATGAGTGCATAACGTATCAGGCGTATGGGCTTAAGGGGGCGACGCGTTTCCCGATAGAGGCGAACGTGGCGGGGGCGAGTGACGTGATCATCCAGCACGGGATAAACGACATAATCCACCCCGTGGGTGTAGAGGTCAACCGCTTCAGGCCATGGAGCGACATGCCGAAGGTGGAGGAGCTGGCGGAGGGCGTGAGGCGGCTCTACGTCGAGCACGCCCGCGGGCTTGGGCTCGGTGTGTGGAGCGGGACGCTGCTCCCTATTGAGGGTTGGCGCACGTACACCCCCGAGCGAGAGGCGATGCGGCTGGAGTTTAACGCGTGGCTCCGGACGTCGGGCTTGTTTGACGGGTGCGTGGACTTCGACGCCGCGGTACGCGACGAAGGTCACCCGTCGCGGTTTAGGGCGGGCTTCGACTCGGGCGATCATCTGCACCCGAGCGAGACGGCATATAAGGCCATGGCGGAAGCCGTGCCCGAAAGGCTTTTGCGCGCCAAGTGACAGGCTACGCCCGAAATGGCGGTGGCTATGGCGTGGCCTTGCTTTAGGCGACAAGCCCTGACGACAGGGGACGAAAATTGAGAAGGGCTGCGGCAGGAGTGCCGCAGCCCTTGGTGTATGTGTGGGACAGATGGGGCTTTACATTACCATCAGCCTTGCGGATTGGGAGCCCGAGCGGACGAAATGCACGCCCGGGGCAAGACCGCTGA
>JAFPDB010000328.1 GCA_017390085.1 Bacteroidales bacterium
CTCCAATTTATCCTTCTCATTCTCAGACACCTTGTCGCCAGTGAAACGGAAAGTGGCGCCGCTCTCGGTCTGATAGGGGTGGAAAAGAGAAACGTAGTTGTCGCCTATTGAGGTCATGGGGTTGTAGAGCGGCGGCATTTGGCAATAGTCTGCTATAGGTTGTACGCCGCCGGCGATTTTGCCCGAATGGGCGTCGTAGAAACACCTGAACATATTGGCACGGTCGGAACGGAGCCGGAAATAGATGCCGCCCTGGCACCCGACGATGTCGCCGCCGTAGAAGTAGACGCCCGTGCTCTTTTGCGTCACGCCGTCGACGGCCGGGTCGAAGAGCTGGTTTTGAGAATAATCGAGGACGTAGCGGGCGCGGATCTCGTCGTCGACGATATTGAAAATGGTATCGCAGAAGCTATGGCTCATGACCACACCCTCGGCCATGGGCTGTAGGCGGCGGAGCCCGCGGAGCATTGGCGTGTGCGAGACGAGGGGCGCCAGGTGCCTGACGAGCGCACCTTGCCTGTTGATTACTAAGCATGGTGCCGAGGCGACGTTGGCGGGCAGATGGGTGTTCATGTTATTGCTGTCGCAGTGGAGGATGAGCATATCGTTCGACGCGGCGATCGAGTTGAATCGGAAGGGGAATTGATCGGACCAGAGGTGTTCGCCCTCGGCGGTATAGTGGCGGACGTAGCCGTCGGCGCATACGAAAACCTCTCCGTAACGCCTGTCGATGGCGAAATCGTGCGGGCGCGATGTTAAGAAAGGAATCTTCCGGATGAAACGCCCGACATTGTCGAATATGAAGACAGCTTTGGAATCGGAAATGTAAATGTGGCTGTCGGTGACGATGAGGCGGTCGGGCTTTCCGATCTTAGAAATGGTTGTGGTCTGGAGCGGCACGAAACGTATGTCCGAGACGAGGCTCATGAAGTCGAAATCCTCTCTCTCGAAAAGAGGATTGACGTTAATCGTCAGGCACCGCGTAGCGTCTGGAGTTGTCAAGACCGAGGCAGAGGGGTTGAGACGCTCCAACTGCTCTTGCGAGATGCTTACCCCCCCGTCGAGCGAGAACGAGCAGGATGCGAAGAGCGCGATGACGAGAATAGTCGATATGAATTGTGGAAAGGGCACAATTACGAGTATAGTTTGGACGTTATGCGAGGCAAATATATAAACTATTTTTAATTATGCAAAGAACTGTAAAATATTAAGACCTCGCACGAAGCGTCACTCGTCTAATGAGAGCCTTTTCTTGGGCGTCACCCCAAGCTCTCGGAGCTTGTCTGTCATTTTTATGACGCTTCCTTTTCCGCTATTGAGCTGATTCTCACCCTACTCGACGGTGGCGGAGAGAGTGGCGAGGTTCTTTCTGAGCTGGGAGTAGGTCTCGGTCAGTGTCACGACCTTATCGTAGAGGCCTGCCGCCTGCTTGACAATCTTGTCGATATTCTTGTCCCGCCGGTCGTATTGCCATAGGTTGTAGGCCAATTGGAGTGCCATGAGCAGTGATGACGGCGCGACGATGATGACCTTACGGGCGTAGGCCTGTCGGCTGAGGTCGGGCTTGCGGCGCATTGCTGCGATATAGCCGCTCTCGTTGGGGATGAACATCAGGACGAAGCCGATGGCGTCGCTCACGACGGAGGCGTAGTCTTTTTCGGCCAACTCGTTGACGTGCTTCTCGACGCTCTTGACGTGCTGGTCGAGCAGGGCGTCTTGCTCGGCGGGGTTGGAGGTCGACATGGCGGCGACGTAGGCCGTGAGCGAGACCTTGGAGTCGATGACCACGCTACGCCCCTCGGGGAAACGGACGATGGCGTCGGGGCGGAGGTTGGAGCCGTCGCCGTCCTTGACGTTTTGCTGCACGAAGTACTCCTCGTCTTTGCGTAAGCCGCTGGATTCCAAGACCTTCTCCAGTATCATCTCTCCCCAATCGCCCTGAGCCTTGGAGTCGCCTTTCAGGGCCCGGGCGAGGGCGTTGGCCTCGTTGCCGATTTGGGTGGTCTTCTCGGAAATCTCCTTTACGGCCTGGTCTTGCCTCTGGGCGAAGAGTTTGAGGGCCGAATCGAACGACTCCCTCAGCTCGGTGGCTTTGGTCATGTCGGCCGACTGCTTCTCGACCAGGGCCATGCGGAGCGACTCGAATTGTTGTCGCACGGGGGCCATGATGTCGCCAATTTGCCGGGTGTTGGACTCTTGGAGCGAGCGGCGCCCCTTGTCGGCGAGGTCGGCCGTGGCTTGTGAGAGTTGAGCCGTGAGGGCGTCGAGACGGGCTTGCCATCGTTGGTCGGCCTCGCGGCGAAGTTGCTCGTCGTGTTCTTTAATCTGGGCGACAAGCAGTTTCTGCTGGTCGATTTGGGCACGCAGGGAGGCGGCTTCCGACTTGGTTTTGGAGTTCTGGAGAATAAGGACTACGGATGCTATGGCGGCCCCGAGGAGAAACGCGAGGAAAAGGTCCATGACTTCGGATGAAATAGAAAATGCTTACTTTTGAAATCAAAAGTAAATTTAATTCAAAATTCATCGTTTCGTAGCGGCTTCCATAGCGACAGACTCAACACACTTACAGTATTATGGAGCATATAAATTTGCACAGTGTGTTGCACAGGGAATTACAGAGTACGATAAAGACAGCAGATTAGATGGATTAAAGAAGTTTGTTGTAAATAAAACTGCTGACAGCGTACC